>JBAXBI010000022.1:0-11464 GCA_037142055.1 Candidatus Omnitrophota bacterium
CATATTAGCGCAAGCCGCTATCTATGTTGCGTGTGCACCAAAATCTAATGCAGCTTATTTAGGTATTGATAAGGCATTAGCGGATGTTAAAGAAAAGAGAATCCAAGCGGTTCCTTTACATTTAAAAGATGCCCATTATAAAGGAGCCGCACAGTTAGGACATGGCGAAGGGTATAAGTATGCTCATGACTACCCGCAACACTATGTTTCACAGGAATACATGCCGCACCAAGCGACCTATTATGAACCCACCTCACAAGGGTACGAAGCAAAAATCAAAGAGCGGCTAGAAAAGTTAAAGAAAAAGTAAAATCGGCAATGCAAAAACCCTCAACACTAACTATTGTGCTTTGTCATAAAAAATGATAATATACACCCCGCATGAAGGATAAAGGCTCTTTAAGAAAGTATTATTTGGAGCTTCTAAAGACGCAGGCAAGCGAAGATAGGCAAGCTAAAAGCCGGATTATTGCAGCCAAGTTATTTGGTCTTGCGGCTTTTTACAAGGCTAAGACAATCCTATTTTACCCGTCCCTGCCGGGCGAAGTCGATACCTTCGCGATGATTAACAAGGCATTCGAACTGAAAAAACGCATTTGTTTACCTGTTGTGGTGCGAAATCAAAGGGAAATGATTCCTACACTTACAAAGAAGTTAACTGATTTAGAAAACGGAGTTTATGGTATTGCTCAACCACGTTTTGATTCCTCTTTGGCTATTGATCCAAAGGATATCGATATGGCGATTATTCCTGGGCTGGGGTTTGATAAGTCCAATAATCGTCTGGGACGAGGGGCAGGTTACTACGACCGTTTCCTTCTTAAATTGACTTCTCAAACGGCCACCATTGGCCTAGCCTTTGATTTTCAGATTACGGATAGCCTTCCTGTAGAGGAACATGACGTTCCTTTATCGTTGATCATCGCTAATTAAAACACTTCCCCGACATTAATATAGATTGAAAGGGGTAGTTATCATGGAAAGCTTAGGACAAGTTTTCATATTTATTTTTGTCGGTATAGGTTGTATCATTGCCGGATTCTTTTTAAATAATTTTTTATCTTCCAAAAGATCAAGAGAAGCACAATCAGAGGCTGGAAATATCCGTGATTTGGCTAAACGGGAAGCAGACACTATCCGTAAGGAAGCCGAGTTGCAGGCTAAAGATATCTTGCTTAAAATGAGGCATGATTTTGAGACTCAAACCAAAGAGCGCAGAGATGAGCTGCTTAATTCCGAAAAACGCATTCTTACTAGGGAAGAGAATTTAGATAAACGTGTTGATTTGCTAGAGAAGAAAGAAAAAGACTTGGCTACTCGTTTAGATGTGTTACGAGAGGGAGAAGCTAAAATCAAAGAAAAAACAGAAGAATTGACCAAGGTCTTAGCTGAGGAAAAGCAAAGACTTCAAGCGGTTGCTAATCTTTCTACCGAAGAAGCAAAGAAAATTCTCCTATCGCGTATTGAAGATGAGTTGGCTACTGAAAAAGCTACACGGATCAAGCATAACAACGAAGAAATTAAGGACTCTGCGGATAAAAAGGCGAGAGAGCTTATTACTATTGCGATTCAACGTTGTGCTTCTGACCATACTGCAGAAACAACAGTTTCCGTTGTCCCTCTGCCATCAGACGAAATGAAAGGCCGCATTATTGGCCGTGAAGGACGAAATATTCGTGCTTTAGAACAGGCAACGGGAGTGGATATCATCATCGATGATACTCCAGAGGCAGTAACGATTTCAGGGTTTGATATGATGCGACGCGAAATAGCTCGTATGGCGATTGAACAATTAATAGGGGATGGGCGTATTCATCCAGGACGCATTGAAGAAGTGGTTGAAAAAGCTAAGGAAGAGGTAGATAAAAAGATTAAAGAATCAGGTGAGGCGGCTGTCGTAGAGTTAGGGATTCATGGGATGCATCCGGAACTTATTAAACTCGTTGGGAAATTAAGATACCGAACTTCTTTTGGTCAGAACGGTTTAAATCATTCCATAGAAGTATCAAAGATTATGGGAATCATGGCTCATCAGCTGGGGGTGGATGTAAAAACAGCTAAACGTGCAGGACTTCTGCACGATATAGGAAAGGTTGTTTCTTCCGACGTGGAAGAAGGAACTCATGCTATTGTTGGGGCAAGGCTTTGTCGTAAATATGGCGAAAGTGAAGACGTCTCCTATGCTGTCGAAAGCCATCACGGTGAAGTGGAAATGAATACCCTTTTTGGAATTCTAGTTTCAGCCGCAGATGCTATTTCAGCCGCTCGTCCTGGTGCTCGAGCAGAGAGCATGGAAACCTATATGAAGCGATTAGAGAACTTGGAAAAGATATCTAATTCTTTTAAAGGAGTGGAGAAGTCCTATGCCTTGCAAGCGGGTCGCGAGATCCGGGTGGTTGTCATGCCAGATAAGATCAATGATGACGAAGCCGTTATCATGGCTCGTGATATTAGAAAGAAGATTGAAGAAGAAATGGAATATCCCGGACACATCAAGGTTATGGTGGTCAGAGAAACCAGAGCAATCGAGTTCGCAAAATAAGCGGAGATTTATGAATATTTTATGTATTGGCGATGTTGTCGGCCGTCCCGGCAGGGAAGCGTTAGCCAGGGAGTTGCCATTGATTAAGAAAGAGCATTCTATTGATTGTGTTATTGTTAATGCGGAAAATGCAGCTGGCGGCAGTGGGATATTACCAAAACAGGCGGACGAAATTTTTGCGTTGGGAGTGGACGCAATCACCTTAGGGGATCATGTTTGGGATAAGGCAGAGATCGGTCCTTATCTAGATAATAATTCACGAATTGTCCGTCCTTCAAATTTTCCAAGCGGCTCACCTGGGCGTGGATGGACGGTGGTTGAAACTAAAAATGGAATAAAGGTAGGAGTAATAAATCTTTTGGGACGAACATTTATGCGTTATAATGTAGATTGTCCTTTTAGAGCATTAGATGGGATACTTAACGAACTTTCTTCTTTGACACCAATTATTGTTTTGGATATGCATGCAGAAACAACCAGTGAGAAAGTAGCTATGGGCCATTATGCTAATGGAAGGGTCTCCGCTGTTTTTGGAACACATACCCATATTCAAACGGCAGACGAGAAAATATTAGCAGAGGGAACGGCGTACATAACAGATTTAGGAATGAGCGGTCCGTATGATTCTGTTATTGGTCAAAACAAGGAAAAAATTATAAAGAGATTCCTAACGAGCATGCCACAAAAATTTGAAGTAGCCCAATCCGTTGCGAAGTTGTGTGGAGCTATTATCGAGATAAGCGAGAAAACTGGGAGGGCCAGTCAAATCCTCCGCCTTCAACAAGGATAAAACTATGATGTGGGATGGCTTAAATCGTCGTAAATTTCCTCGAGTAATATATCCGTGTTTGATTAAGATTTCTTCTAAAGCAGAAAGTAAAAAGAATATTTTAACCCATACGGAAAATGTAGGAATCGGAGGGGTGTGTATTATTGTCAAGGAAGAAGTGAAGCTTTTTACCGACGTGGAAATAGAAATTGATTTGTTAGATTCAATTGATCATATTAAGACATTGGGCAAGATTGTTTGGGTTGTCAGAAGAAAGTCGATGGAGACTATTAAACCTATGTTTTATGATGTAGGTGTTGAATTTGTCAATTTGTCTGAGATTCAAAAGTCGCATTTAAAAGAAACACTAGAGAGAATTATTAAAAACGGGGCAACTATTTTAAAAGCGATGTGACAGGCGCAACCGATAAAGAATAACCTTATTAAGAAAGAGTTGCTTTTATGCAAGGGTATAATCAGCGAAGGTTTCCAAGAGTTAATTTTCCCTGTTCTTTGACCGTTTGGCTGGACAATAATTATGATACTATTTTAGCTAAGACTGTAAATATTAGCGCTGGCGGTCTATTAGTTTATTTGAATAAAAATTTGATGGGCGGAGCTAAGGTAGAGGTGCGAGTAGATTTTACTAAAGGTGAGACGCTAAGGTGTGTTGGTCGGGTTGTTCGCTGTCAGGATATTCCACAGAATCAGGAAGCGTCATCTCAAAAGCTCTTTGCTGTCGGAGTTGCCTTTGAAGGATTAGATGAAGCTAAAATAATGTACCTTAAAGCATTAATTGAGAGACTTTTAAACCAAGAAAATAATAATTAATATGGTTCGAGTTCGTTTTGCACCATCTCCAACTGGAAATTTACATATAGGCGGCGCACGCACAGCGTTGTTTAACTGGATGTATGCCAAAGCACAAGGCGGGAAGTTTATACTACGTATCGAGGATACGGATAAAGTTCGCTCAAAAGAGGAGTACCTGGATGAAATTTTAGATAGCATGAAATGGTTGGGGTTACAGTGGGACGAGTACTATAAGCAAAGTGATCGGTTTGATTTGTACCGTCAGTATGCTCAAAAACTTTTAGATGAAGGTAAGGCCTATAAGGACGGAGAAGCAGTTATTCTTACAATGCCTTTGAAGCAAATAAAGATTTATGATCTTATTCGGGATGAAATAGTTGTTGATACAAAAGAAATTAAAGATCAAGTTTTAATGAAGTCTGACGGATCTCCAACCTATAGTTTCGCCTGTGTTATTGATGATGCTTTAATGGAAATTTCATGTGTTATTCGCGGGGAAGATCATATCTCCAACACTCCTAAACAAATCGTTATTTATGAGGCGTTAGGTTTTAAGCCTCCTAAATTTGCACATTTGCCTTTGATTCTCGATGATGAACGTGCCCGAATGTCGAAACGGGCAGGAGCCGTTGCTGTGTCAGATTATCGTCGGCAAGGATTTTTACCTGAAGCGGTGGTTAATTATCTAATGCTATTAGGGTGGTCTCCAGGTAATAACCAGGAGAAGGTGACGATAGCGACCGCTGTGAAGAATTTCTCTATTAAGAAAGTCAATAAAGCAGGAGCTGTTTTTTCTATTGATAAACTAAAATGGCTAAACGGTCAGTACATTAAGGACACGGAAACGATTAAGCTAGTCCAATTGCTGGAGCCGATGCTAAAAGAGAAGTATCCAGAAAAATCGTTACCTGATGGTAAAACGTTAGAAAGTATTGTACACTTATTTAAGGGTCGGATGGCCACTTTGGCAGATTTTTTGGAATGGACGGATTTTATTTTTATAGACAATCTTGAATTTGATCCAGAAGCAAAAGAGAAACACTTAGCTCAAAGTAGGTCCAAAGAGTTTTCCATTTTGGCAGAAGCGCTAAGCAAGACTAACGATTTTAATGTCAAGAGCGCTGAAGAAGTTTTTCGTCAAACTGTTGAACAACTTGGCATTACTGCTGGAGATCTGGTTCATCCAGTAAGAGTTGCCTTAACAGGGCGTTCAGTAGGACCAGGGCTTTTTGAAACGATGGTCGTCTTAGGAAAAGACAAAACCATCACTCGGTTACGCGAATGCTTTAACTGTTAAAGAGGAAAAACGTATGAAAAAAATATTAGTTTTGGTTATGTTTGTTTTTGTGTTAACAGGATGTCAATCTGCCAAGTACGCTTTTGATCAAACTTTTGGTGATCAAACGGATTATGGAGCATTTCAAACAAAAACTCAACATCCACCAGACAATTTGTTAGCAAGTGCAGACGGTTGGATTAAAAAGCATTTGTGGTAAAGTAAGCAGTTGACTTTTTAAGAACCGCTGATAAGCTTTTAGCTTAACAGCGGTTTTTTTGATAATTTTCTGCCCTGTCGTCTAATTGGTAGGACATGAGACTCTGGATCTCAGTATTCTGGTTCGAGTCCAGACGGGGCAATTTATTTAACCTTTTGCAAATATTATATTTGCAAAGGGTTTTTGTTTGTTCACAAGCAGAGCTACTGGTGCATATGTTATAATGAGAAGGAGCCAACACTGCAGGGCAAGACTTTTTACAACAAAAGGATTTAGCGTGGCATTGAAGAAAGTATTTTTGGGAGTATTTATATTTTATTTTATGTCGGGCAGTTATTTAATGGCTGCAGACATTGCGATTTATGGAGACAGCCAACATGATTATTATGTACAGAGAAAAATAGTTGAAGCAGTTGCGTTGGCTAAACCCATTGCGGTTTTTCGGGTTGGGGATATGGTTGATGATGGCAATAACCAACAACAATGGGATCTTTTGAGAAACATAGAAGAACCACTTATTAAAACGGTAAAATATTACCCCGCATTAGGCAATCACGAAAAGAATTCCCCTCTTTATTTTAAGAACCTCCATCTTCAACCGGATCAATGTTGGTATTCTGTAGAAATAGAAGGAATCCATTTTGTGATTATGGATAGCAACCAAGATTTAAAGGAGGGTTCTAAACAGCATATTTGGATGGTTAACGATTTAAAGAATGTAAGTAATGAAATAAAATATAAAGTGCTTATTTTTCACCATCCTATTTTTAGCGTTGGGCCAAAAAATACAGAAGATGAGAAGCATCTTAAAGCAATCCTTCTACCAATTATCCAGAAGTATGGAGTTGGAGCGGTATTTAGTGGGCATGTGCATTCCTATCAACATTTTAAATATGCCGACACAGATTTTGTAGTAACTGCTGGTGCAGGTTCTCGGTTGGCTAATCAAGAGGGACAGAGTATGTATCTTAAAAAATTCGTTAAGGCTTATCATTTCTGTCTATTGACTACTCAAAAAAACAAGTTAATGGTTAGAGTCTTAGACATTAATGGAAAAGTTTTGGACGATTTTAAAATAAATCCTCGAAAATCTCAACTAGCTCAATAAATAATTCATTTGACAGTAGTAGCATACGCCTGTATAGTTAAAAGCGTAGTAGATAAAGAAGAGTCTTAAGACCGCAAGGTGGAAGGAATCATCTAGCGGTTTTTTTATTTCTGTGTGCAGACGTTCTTGTTCTTTAAGGATTTCGCATTCTGAGTACCTGTTTTAAGTGGTGCCGTTATTTACTCGAATGGTTAAAAAAGGAGGTAGTAAGTAATGGCTAAAGGTACAGTAAAATGGTTTAGCGACCAAAAAGGTTTTGGCTTCATTACTCCCGAGTCAGGTAAAGATGTTTTTGTTCATCACAGTGCAATTCAAGGTGAAGGATACAAATCATTGAGTGAAGGTCAAGCGGTTGAATTTGATATCACCGCAGGTCCTAAGGGAGAACAAGCGCAGAACGTAGTGAAAGCGTAAGCTTTTAAAATAAAAGGCCCGGGTTATCCCGGGCCTTTTTAATTTATAGGCCTGTTTTTAAGCAGGGAGAACAAATGAACCTTTACGTCGGTAATCTAGCGCAACAAGCCACCCAAGAAGATTTGCTTGAAGTTTTCGGAGCTTTCGGACAGGTAGCATCGGCTATGGTGATAAAAGATAAATTTAGTGGAGAATCCAGGGGATTCGCTTTTGTAGAAATGCCAGCTAAGGCTGAAGCTGAAGCGGCGATGAATGGGATTAAAGAAATAGTGGGCAAGACGGTAAATATTAGTGAAGCACGACCCAAGGAGTCATCAGGGCATCGTGGAGGTGTTTCCAGGGGTGGATTTGATAGGAACCGTGGCGGCCGGGAACGAAAGAATGGGTGGAAGTAAGAAGAATTAGAGAACAACTGTTTAGGGTCATCTAAATAGGAATTTATTTGACAAAAACAAATCCATCGTTCATAATATTTAAGTAGTAAATAAAGGATAAGAATCTTAAGGCCGTAAGGTGGAAGATCGATCGCCTTGCGGTTTTGTTGTTTTACCGTTATTTACTCGAATATTTGGAAAAGGAGGTAGTAAATAATGGCTAAAGGTACAGTAAAATGGTTTAGTGACCAAAAAGGTTTTGGTTTCATTACCCCTGAGTCAGGTAAAGATGTGTTTGTCCATCACAGTGCAATTCAAGGTGAGGGCTACAAATCATTAAGTGAAGGTCAAGCTGTTTCGTTTGACATCACCGCCGGTCCTAAGGGAGAACAAGCTCAAAACGTTGTAAAATTGTAATAAATCAAAATCGATAAGATTTTGGATAAAACCCCTTGTAAACAAATAAGTTTGCAGGGGGTTTTTATTTAGATTATGATAAAAAACTATGAAGAATAAAATTATATATCTTATATGTTTAATGTGTCTATTTTCAGGTTTTGCAAGAGCACAAGAAGTTCCAAAAAGAGGAATTTTCGTTTCTGTTATTCAAGATGTTCCGGTTTTTTCGAGTCGCAAAGAAATTGATAAGTTAATAGATTTTTCTAAGAAAGCACAGATTAAAATTTTATTCGTTCAAATATATCGGGCTAATAAAGCCTGGTTTCCTTCGAAGGTAGCAGATTCTCAACCATACAGAACATGTTTAAGAGATTTATCAGAAGACCCTTTCAAGCTATTAATTAAAAAAGCTCATAGCCAAGGCATTGAGGTGCATGCGTGGCTTAACCTCTTGAGCCTTGGAAATAATAAGGAATCTTTATTGATTAAAAAATATGGTCCTAGTGTTTTAACTAAGAATTTAATGGAGAAGAAAAATATTGAAGACTATAAAATAGATGATCAATATTTTCTAGAGCCAGGGGACTATCGGGTGAGAAGAGACTTGTCGATAATGGTTGGAGAAATCTTAATCGAATACCCTGATCTAGATGGGATTCAATTCGATTATATTCGTTATCCTGATGTAAAACCTTCTTATGGTTATACAAAAACTAACATTGAACATTTTATGAAAGCGACTGGTCAGAAATCAATTGATGACAATAGTTTAATTTGGAAAGATTGGAAACGTTCTCAAGTTACGGGGTTGTTGGTTGAGCTTGTTAAGAAGGTGCGTTCTATTCGTCCAGCCATTCAAGTATCTACAACAGGATGCGCGCCCTTTGTACGAGCGTACGACGAAGCATTTCAGGATTGGCCAAGTTGGATTAATCAGCATATTGTAGATTTTGTTACGATTATGAGTTATCCCCCCGATGTTTTAGGTTTTGAGAAATTTCTTATCGATGCTAAGAAAAGAACGAGCACGTTTAGGAAAGTTAACATTGCTGTTGGAGCATATAAGAAAGAGCATTCAATAAACGTCTTCGCAGAGGATTTTAAATTTTGTGAACATGCAAATGCAGGCGCCTGCGTTATTTTTCATTACGGTAGTTTACTTAAGAAACCTGTACTGGCAGATTATTTAATAAATCCGCAAGAAAAAAAGATGGATAGTAAACATTGAAGTAGAAGAGTAGATAACTTTTCAGGAGGGTTAATATGAACAAGATAAAGAAAATAGGAATTCTCACAAGCGGTGGAGATTGTCCTGGGCTTAATGCAGTTATTCGGGCAGTTTTCAAGAAAGCAAGTCGAGAGCTAGGCTGTGAAATAATAGGTATTGAAGATGGTTTTGAGGGATTAATTCGTAATAAGCACAGAAAGCTTACCGATAAAGATGTCTCAGGCATTCTAACTTTAGGAGGAACAATTTTAGGAACCTCTAACAGGGCTAATGTTTACAAATATCCAGTTCAAGTTGGAAAAGACACTGTTTATAAAGACTTATCTCAACAAGCGATCTTATGTTTAAAGAAATTAAAGGTAGATTGTTTGGTTTGTATTGGAGGGGATGGCTCCTTAGGGATTGCCTATCGTTTACAGCAACAGGGAGTCCCAATAGTGGGCATTCCAAAAACTATTGATAATGATGTTCAAGGAACTGATATTACCTTTGGTTTTGATACTGCTGTTCATATAGCCACCGAGGGGGTAGATAGACTCCACACGACGGCACAATCTCATCATAGGGTGATGATATTAGAAGTAATAGGGAGGCGGGCAGGATGGATAGCTCTTCACACTGGATTGGCAGGGGGAGGAGACGTTATTCTTATTCCAGAAATTCCTTATGATATAAACGGGGTGGTTGAAAGTATTAAAGTAAGACGAAGACAAGGGAAAAGATTTACTATAATCGTTGTTTCAGAGGGAGCAAAACCAAAGGGTGGGGACGTTGTCATAAAAGAAATGGTTAAAGATGGATCCGAACCTGTCCGTTTAGGAGGGGTAAGTTTCTCCCTCGGCAAACAGATAGAGAATTTGACGGGCATAGAAACGCGTAATGTTGTTATGGGACACCTCCAACGGGGCGGCTCTCCTTCTGTTTTTGACAGAATACTCGGCACACAATTGGGAGCAAAGGCAGTTGAATTTATTGGAAATAAAGATTTTGGTTATATGGTAGGAGTCAAGGGCAATACTTTTGTCAAAGTTCCTTTATCAAAAGCAGGCAGTGGCCAGAGATTAGTGCCAATTAATCATCCTCTAATAGAAACAGCACGTTCTTTAGGAGCTTGCTTTGGATCTTAAGGAAGGATAAAGATTAGAGTACTTATTGTTTTAATGTAGCCCCGATCACAATTTCCGGTCGGGGCTTCTTGTTGATGGATTGTTAAGTATTTAACTATTAACGAGTGGATTTTATTGATGTTAAGGGATATACTTAATACGGGAAATGAAAAGTGCAAAATCTGAAATTTCTCAGGATATTCGCGCACCGTATTATCACAAAAGAGTGCGTGAACATGGCCAAAAATACCCCCATTTTCATTGGCCGTCAGTTGAAGTTTTCATGAGTTTAGTTTATACCTATCACAGAATTGAAGATAACGTCGAAGGGCTTTTTAATCAACATGGACTTTCAAGAGCAGGATTTAATGCTTTGATGATCGTAAGTCGCAGCCATTCGCAAGGGTGTAAACAACAGGAAATCAGTAAGTTTCTTTTAGTTTCTCGAGCAAATGTAAGTGGCCTAATTGAGGGGTTAATTAACCAGGGGTTAGTAGTACGTACAGAACATCCTTCAGATCGCAGGGCTTTTATAATTAGAACTTCTAAAAAAGCCAACATATTATTAAAAAGATTATTACCGAAATACTATAAATTAATCAGAGGTCTTTTATTAACATTGGATGCGGCACAGAAAAGCCATCTTAAGAGTCTTCTTAAGATGGTATGTATAAAGATGGATCATAAAAGCAGGAGTTAGAAATAAAATGAAAAATCCCCTACGTTTGTTTAGCGTTCGTGTCACTCTCGCCATCATTGCATCAATGGTAACCCTTGTTGTATTAGGGGATATTGCACTTTTTCAGTTTACTACTAAATCCCAATTTGAAGGGCTGAGATTTTATTTAAAGAATATCGCAAAAACTTCAGCGATCACAATTAATTCTCAATACTTAACAGAGATTCCGTTAACAAAAGAGGGTGTGCGAACGCAAGCGTATGACATTATTAGTGAACAGCTAAAGAAAATTAAAGCAGCTAATCCTCAAATTAAGTATATTTATATTTTGACTAAAACAGACGGAGGGAAGGTCTGGAAATTTGTTGTTGATGCAGATGAATCAGAGGGAAGTGGTGGCATGCATCGAGGTTTACAGCTGGGAGCCATTTATGATGCTAGCCGTTTTACTCAGATGATTAACTCTTTGGATGTTCCTAGCGCGGATTTAAAGTTAGAAAAGGATGAATGGGGAACAACCCTTTCAGGCTATGCTC
>JBAXBI010000023.1:0-11185 GCA_037142055.1 Candidatus Omnitrophota bacterium
CCCTGAAGCAAAGGCCTCGTCTCACAAGAGTAAACGCTAAATTTCTTGGCCATTCTCTTAGCCGAATAGAAAACCCCTAACGCCGTACCATAATCAACAGTCGCAAGAGCCCCGGCATTGCATATAGTCAAACATCTCATCCCACTTTTAATTAGGCCTGCGCCATAATCACCCATACGTCGACAAACCTGCTGGTCTTCTTTAAAGATTTCCATCGCTCGCTTATGCAACAACTTCTTTAATGCGTCAACATCTGCGTTGGGATTTGAGCTTACAACAGACCGCATTTGATTAAGCATGTTAAACAAATTAACTGCTGTTGGGCGAGAGGTGGCAAGATAATCACAGGTTTCGTGAAATAATTTAAGAAACTTTAGTTTATCTCCCCCTTTAAATTTATTGGTTCCTAGTAGCACACCAAAAGCTGCAGCAACACCAATAGCGGGAGCTCCACGCACTTCTAAACGCTTAATCGCATGCCACATACGTTGAGTATCACGACAAAAAATGTATTCGAACTTTCTGGGAAGCTTGGTTTGGTCGATAATACGAGCGCTAGAATTAATCCACTTAATCGTTTCGATACTCATTAGGATTTCTCCACCTCAATACGAGGAAATAAAGGAGGATGAGTTCTTAAGACAGTACCAGGCCTAAGCTGACCCCATTGAGGTTTTGTATCTACAGCATTTAAGACTTCTAAAACAGTTTTAGTTTTATTAGGCATAACTGGTGAAAGCATTATAGAGACAATTCTCAATCCTTCCGCTGCTGTATAAAGAACGCGTTCTGCAGCTTTGAAATCTGTCTTCGCTAGTTTCCAAGGGGCCTGAAGTTCCATAAATTTATTAAGACTTCGAACAAGATCCATAATTGAAACAACTGCTTCCTGAACTTGATACGATGCAATTAACTCTGTCACCTGACCCGCTAAGGCATTAGCCTTATCCTTAATCTCATTTTCAGCTAACGTCAATTCTCCAGATTCAGGAATGATCCCAGCATGATTCTTTGCAATAAGACCACTGACACGGTTAAGCAAATTTCCAAAATCATTAGCAAGATCGCTGTTGTAAGATTTAATAAATGAGTCGGTTGTAAAATTAGCATCTAGTCCTAAAACCATCTCACGCATCAAATAATAACGAACAGCATCAGCTCCATACTGTTCAACCAAATCTAATGGATTGACGACATTGCCCAAGGATTTACTCATTTTCGTCTGACCAATAAGCCACCAGCCATGTGCAAAAATGGTCTTGGGTAATGGGACTCCTAAGGAAAACAGCATCGTCGTCCAATAAATAGAATGAGTGGTTAAAATATCTTTACCTATTAACTGGACATCAGCCGGCCACCACTTCTTAAATCTAGCTTCATCACTACCATAACCTGGGACAGAAATATAATTAACTAAAGCATCAAACCAAACGTAGGTGACATAATCTTTATCAAAGGGAATTTCAATTCCCCAATCCATTCGTGATTTAGGACGAGAAATACATAAATCCCCCAAAGGTTGGCGTAAAAAACCTAACATTTCATTCTTACGATGTTCAGGGCGAATAAAACTTGGGTGGGATTCAATATAATCAATGAGCCTTTGTTGGTATTTACTCATCTTAAAGAAGTAGTTCTTTTCTTTTAGCTTCTTAACATCTCGAAATTGACCAGATTCATATTCAGTTTCTGTAATAAAACGTTCCTCAGCCACCGAATACCAACCTTCATACTCACTAACATACATGTCACCGGCTTCATAAACTTTCTGTAGAGCCAACTGTACTATTTTCTTATGACGTTCTTCTGTAGTACGGATAAAATCATCATTGAGGATCTCTAGTTTCTGCCAGAGATTCAAAAAACGCGGAGCTAAATCATCACAATGGGCCTGAGGTGAAAACCCTCGCTTTTCTGCTGCTTGTTTAACCTTCTGACCATGTTCATCCAAACCAGTCAAAAAGAAGACTTCATCACCAGCAATTCTATGAAAACGTGCTAGGACATCCGCCAAGATCGTGGTGTACGCGTGACCAATATGAGGAGCATCATTGACATAATATATAGGTGTGGTTACTAAAAACTTTAGATCCATTTGTTTGTATTCTTTAAATTTATTTTTTCCATTTGATCAAGAGCTACATTAACCTCTGGTGTAAAATTAACAAACATAACCCTAATTTTACATGTTTTGCCTGCTAATACTGGATCAATACCAATAATTTGTCCTTCGATATTAACAACATTCGGATACAAAAAAGGAAACTTAACTTGAAAAACAATTATGGACCCAAGTTGATACGATTCATATGAGAAGAATTTTAATCCTCCCTTACTAATGTCTAACATTCGAGACATATCAAAAGCTTTATGCGGATCTGATTTTAAGTAGAATATAACTGTATATTCTTTTTGAAAACGTGGGTGTTGACGTCTTTCTTGCATAGAATCCCTCCTTATTTAGCACCTACTGGTGGGAAGACAATCTTTTGAATCTTGCCTTCCGCACATTCTATAACAACTGAACGCTTTAAAATATCCACACTAATAACCCTTCCCTTATCCCCTGACTCAGTCACAAATTTCTGACCCATTTTGGGCAAACTACTCGACATTTCCCGATAAACATGAAATTCATATGCCATACAACATTTTACACGACCACAAACACCAGAAATTTTTGAAGGATTCAAAGGCAACCCTTGATCTTTCGCCATCTTAATAGACAAAGGATGAAAATCTTTCATATAAGAAGAACAACATAACTCCCTACCACAAATTCCATAACCACCAATAATCTTAGCTTTATCCCGTACCCCAATTTGTTTTAGCTCAATACGTACTCGAAACATTTTAGCCAGATCTTTGACTAAATTACGAAAATCTATTCGACCATCTGCTGTAAAGAAGAATAAAACCTTACTGCTATCGAAAGAATATTCCGCCTTAACTAATTGCATATCAAGTTTAGCTTCTGCCACCTTACGCTGACAGGTTTCCATCGCTTCTTTGGCTTTAATTTGATTGTTAACAATCTGCCTTAGGTCACCATCTGTTGCTACACGAAGAACTTTCCCAGTAACTGTTTTAGCAACTGCTGCTGTACAATCCTTACGATGATCAGAAACTACCTGCCCATATTCTAAACCTTTCTCGAAATCCATAATCACAATGTTATCGCGTTTACATACAAAATCATTCTGATCAAAAAGAACTACAGGACGAAATTCTCCTATTCTTACTTCAATTAGTTGGCCCATACCCTTTGCCTTAATATGCTAAACGCCATTTTGGCGTTAAGATTTTCATCCAACAGTTCTTTTGTATCAACTACTTGTTGATAAATAGCTGATAACTGATCAAAAGAACATCTGGATAATGAATGGACATCTTTGAGTCTATCTATATGCATCAACTCATCACTGGCCACTCCTGTTTTAAATAAGATAGCATCACGAATAATACTTAAGAATATATGTAACGCCTCTTTTGATTTATCCTTCTCAAGAATATTTTTCCCAACAATATCCTCATGAGATTTACTTAAAAAACCATCCAAAACTTTATTTTTGTAAGAAATAAAGTCATTTTCTAATAATTGACGAGCCTGTCCAACACAACCATCCGTATAAACCGCTAAAAATTGCGTCATTGGCTGAGAAGGTCCTAAAACGTCTTGTAACCTATTCCTTGAAACTGGAAAGAATTTTACTACATGACAACGAGAACGTATAGTATCTAAATTAGCCTCAAGAACAGCTGTTGTAAGAATCATCAATGTATTAGAAGCTGGTTCTTCTAAAGTTTTCAACAAACTATTGGCAGCATCCAACGTCATATTTTCCACATTACGTATAATAAATACTTTCGTCTTAGCTTCAAAAGCTTTTAATTGTAACCGACCAACTAAGAAACGAATCTGATCAATCTTAATACTCCCATCCACTTCCTGCATAATCATCACATCAGGATGGTTTCCCACTGAGACTTTCAGACATGACGGACACTCTCCACAAGGCTTTATGGTTAAAGACTCGCAATTAACCAGCTGAGCAACTCTGAGAGCTGTTTGAGTTTTACCTACTTCCTTAGGGCCTACAAAAAGATACGCATGCCCTAAACGCTTAGAAGCTAAAAGCTTTTCAAAATGACCTGTAATTCGTTTATCTATATTTAAAACATTCATTTAGATGATCTTATCAATATAGGTTTTTACTCTCTCAAAAATAATCTCTTTTGGAGCATTAACACTAATAACTTTAATACGCCTAGGCTCTTTCTTAGCCAAGGTTAAATACCCCTGTCGAACGCGATTATGGTACTCTAAAGGACGTAGTTCTATACGATCTTTTTGCGCATTAGTTCTAGAAAGCCCTTCTTTAGTATTGATATCAAACAATAACGTCAAGTTCGGCTTAATCCCCCCAACAGCAAAACGGCCTATCTTTTCAATAGTCATACCATCAACTCCATTACCCCCACCTTGATAAGCAATTGTTGAATCTAAAAATCGATCACACAAGACAATCTTCCCTTGATCCAAAGCGGGTTTAAGAACTTCTTTAACTAATTGAGCACGCGCTGCCATATACAAAAGCGTCTCACACTCATCACCCATTCCTTTAGATTTAACATCTAATAAAATCTTGCGAATCTTCTCGCTGATTTTAACACCACCAGGTTCACGTAAAAGCATAACTGGCAACTTTTTACTCTTTAAATACTCTAACACCATCCCCGACTGTGTGCTTTTCCCTGAACCTTCAGAACCTTCAAAAGTAATAAATTTACCTTTCATTTTTCCTCTATATTTAATCAACAGATAAAACAAACTTTGGATTTAAGAAAACATTTAAAAATGTAACCGTAGCTAATTGTTGTTCATATCTTAACTTTGTTATTTTTCTGTCTTGATAAGCGAATTTAAGTTCTACCTGTTTAACTCTTACACCTTTCTGTGCCATTCCAGCATACATCAGCCCTAAAATGATCAGTAAAACAAAAATTATCTTATTCAACAAAACTTAAACCCATCTCCAGGTTTGTCCTGATTTAGTATCCTCAACAGCTACACCTTTGGATTTAAGTAAATCTCTTAACTCATCTGATCGTTTAAAGTTCTTAGATGCACGAGCTGCTAGGCGTTCTTGTAAGAACTGTTTTATATCTTCTGTTAACTCTTTGTCTGATTCTTTTAAGAATAGACCAAAAATTTGACGACTTAAATTCTCTAAGACATCCACAGCATGATAAATAACTCCAAGGTAGTGACTTTCTGCTTGTCGTTCATCAATAAACTTATTTGTGTCACTAATAAGATTAAACAAGGCAGCTAACGCCTTAGACGTATTAAAATCATCATCCATAGCTTCTATAAATTCCTGCTTATAACGAATAATAAAATCTTCCTGAAAAGCTTCTACGTCCTTATCTTTTAGAATTGCAGAGGCTTTCCAAAACAACACGTCAAACTTAGCTAAAGCTTTTCTTGCCTCTAACATTTTGTCTTCTGTGAAATCGATAGCACTGGTGTAATGGGAGAACAAGAAAAACATTTTGAGTTCATCAGAGGTATATTTAGACAACGCATCTTTAATCGTAATAAAATTACCCAATGATTTAGACATTTTCTGTCCGTTGATTGTCAGAAGCCCATGATGAATCCAATATTTTGCAAAAGGTTTATCTGTTAACGCCTCTGATTGGGCTACTTCATTTTCATGATGTGGAAAAATTAAATCTCTTCCTCCCGCATGAATGTCTAATGTCTGAGTTTTTAAATGCTTCATACTCATACAGGAACATTCGATATGCCAACCTGGACGGCCTGGCCCCCAGGGACTATCCCAAGTTGGCTCTGAGGGTTTTGAACTCTTCCAAAGAGCAAAATCTAAAGGATCTTTCTTATCTGAGTCTTTTTCTATACGTACAGCTTCCATCATCTTGTCTACACTTTGACCAGAAAGCTTACCGTATTCACTAAATTTACGCACATTGAAATACACATCCCCACCAACAGCATACGCAAAATCTTTATCAATCAGCCCTTGAATATGAGTAATCATCTCTGGGATATTATCCGTTGCTTTAGGTTCTAAATCTGCTTTTGAAACACCTAAAGCGTTCATATCCTCATAATAAAGCTTAATTTGTTCTTCACTCACCTCTTTACTTGTCTTATTAGTCTCAATAGCCTTTTGAATAATTTTATCATCCACATCAGTAATATTACGAACAAACTCCACTTTAAAACCCCTAAACTGTAGATACCGACGGATTACGTCAAATACATATAAACTTCGTGCATGTCCAATATGACACTGATCGTAAACGGTGACTCCACAGGTATACATCTTAACGAAGGGAGGATTAATAGGTTGAAATTCTTCCTTACGTTTAGTCAATGAGTTATAAATATGAATTGCCATAATTTAAATAATATAATCATCCCCAACGTCATTAGGTTGGCTATGACCAGTTTTCTCCTCAAGAGTTTTTATTCGTTTTAACAATTTAGATATATTTTCCATAACAGGGTCATTGACATGCGCATGATCTAAAAGACTATCAATCTTTCGACCTTCTTGCTTAGTAATACGTCCTGGAATACCAACAACAGTTGAATTAGGTGGCACATTTTTGATGACAACCGCATTAGCTCCAATATAAGAATTATCCCCAATAAGAATGTTCCCTAAAATCTTGGCTCCCCCTCCAATAACAACACTGTTACCCACAGTAGGATGCCTCTTCCCAGTTTCTTTACCCGTCCCTCCTAGAGTGACCCCTTGGTACAAAAGAACGTTGTCACCTACAATGGCTGTTTCTCCAATGACGACCCCCATACCGTGGTCAATAAAGAATTTACGGCCTATTTGAGCACCAGGGTGAATTTCAATGCCAGTGATGAACCTAACCATTTGAGAAATCCAACGTGGAATAATCGGAATCTTCCACTGCCAAAGCTTGTGAGCTATCCTATAAGCTACCAGAGCATGAACTCCAGGATATAACAATAAAATTTCAAATGGGCTCTTAGCCGCTGGATCACGCTCTTTGACTGAAGCAATATCCTCAGAGAATATAATGTAAATAGCCAGAAAAACAATAATAACTATTAATAAGAAAAACATAAATCACCTCAAATATAGGTACTAATCCTTTCTTAATAACGCCGTAGCATAACAGGCTATGCCTTCTTTTCTACCTATAAAACCTAACCCTTCATTGGTAGTAGCTTTAATATTCACCTGATCCTCAACAAGCGCCAATTCATGAACAATATGAGCCTTCATCTTTACCTTATATGGTAATACCTTAGGCTCCTCTGCTTGTATCGCGACATCTAAATTAACAACTTTATATCCAACATTAGTAATAATTTGATTAACTTTATTTAATAAAACTAAACTTGAAATATCCTTAAACTGAGCATCTGTATTTGGAAAATGTTCACCAATATCCCCCTGGCCTGCCGCACCCAATATCGCATCGCAAATAGCATGTAAAACAACATCAGCATCTGAATGCCCCTCGAGTCCATGCGTATGTGGTATTTCAACCCCTCCCAACATAAGCTTGCGACCTTTAATCAATTTATGCACATCATACCCTATGCCTGTTCGAAAATTCATAATAATTGCTCTGCGATTTGCAAATCCTCTGCTGTAGTAATCTTAATATTAATCTGACTCCCCATGACAACCTTAACTCTTACACCCATTTTCTCAACTAAAACTGCATCATCGGTGGCTTCTTCTTTAAATATCTGACGATGCGCATCCATTAAAACCTGCCGAGCAAAACCTTGAGGAGTTTGAACCTCCCATAATAAATTCCTTTGAAGTGTTTCTTTGACCGTCAAAGTTTTAGGATCCACACTCTTAATTGTCGGCTTAACAGGGACAGCTAAAATAGCTGCTTGATAACTTTTAAGAGCTTGTAATAAACGCTTAATCGACGGCTCATCAATTAAAGGTCTGGCGGCATCGTGAACAAGAATAATTTGAGTATCCTCATCAACAACTTCCAATCCTAAACGCACAGAATCTGCCCGTTTAGCGCCACCTGCTACGACAGTCTTTACCTTACTAAAGCGGCTGGCGATTTTACCAAATTCTTTTAAATAATCTTTATGTCCAACTAAAACAACACCATCAATCAAAGAACTTCTTTGAAATATATCTAATGACCATGAAACGATAGGCTTACGTTTTAAAAGAACTAGTGCTTTAGGAATTTGAGATCTTAAGCGACTCCCTGTCCCTGCAGCAACAATAATGACTTGTGTTTTCATTTCTCTAATTTCGCAAAAACCATGCGACCAGCCTGAGTCTGTAGGGCGCTTGTCACATAAACTCTCACTTGTTGTCCAATCAGTCGTTTACCATCAATGACAACTACCATGGTACCATCTTCCAAATATCCTATGGCTTGATTCGGATCCTTACCTTCTTTCATCAAGCGAATTTCTAATTCCTCACCATTAAAAATCATTGGTTTAACAGAGTTGACCAAATCATTAATATTAAGCATCTCTACTCCTTGCAAAGATGCCATACGACTCAAATTAAAATCCGTAGTACAAATACGTGCATCCATCAATTTAGAAAGCTTGACCAACTTTAGATCCACAGATTCAGTACCCGTTAAATCATCCTCATGAATCCTTACATCCGCTGCAGTATCCTTCTGTAAATTCTTTAAGATTTCTAATCCACGACGACCTCTTTGACGTTTAATTTCATCATCAGAGTCAGCCAAACGCTGAAGTTCATGCAATACGAATCGCGGGGCTACCAATCGACCACCTAAAAATCCTGTTTTAAAAATATCTCCTATACGACCATCGATAATCGCACTGGAGTCTAGCAATATCACCCCTTCTTTAAGATCCTGCCGCTTAAAACGAACATAAGGGATAATTAGATTAAATTCATCTTTTCCACGTAGGGCCATCACGGCTCCTAAATAAGAAAAGACCAAGGTAAGGACAACTCTTGAAATAGAATTTAAAACAATCCCTAAAGGTAAAAGAGAAAAGATATCCGAAACCAGTTTTGCCATAAAGAACCCTAGCAACAGGCCAAAGACCATGGAAGACAATCCCCGCATCGAAACTTGATGGGATTTAAGTTCGGCAACAATAAGAAAAACTCCTGATAAAATCCCAAAACCTAAACCAATTAAAGGATTATCATAAATGGCACCTATTTGATAACCGACGATAGCAGAAATAACAAGAAAAAATCCCCGAATAAATAACAACGTTGTCATCCTTACCTCCAATATATTTATAACTTATCTAACGCTTCTCTGACTGTTGCAACCGCAATAAGCTGAATTCCTTTAGGTTTCTCAAAATTATTCTTCATGTTGTTTTTAGGCAATAAACACCGACTAAACCCTAACTTTTGTGCTTCATTAATACGACTAGACAATTGTGCAACCGAACGAACCTCAGCAGCCAACCCTACTTCTCCTAGGATTACCATATCTGAAGGTATCGGCTTATCTAAAAAAGCGGACGCCACAGCTAAGACAACAGCTAAATCTGCCGCCGGATCTATAATCTTAACACCACCGACGACATTTAGAAAGATATCTTTATCTGTTAAATTAAGACCAAGTCTTTTCTCTAGAACGGCTGCTAATAATGCAAGACGATTCTGATCGAACCCCTGAGCCTTTTGACGAATCATCCCAAAGGCACTACGCGCAACCAAACCTTGAATTTCAACCAAAAAAGGCCTAGTTCCCTCAAGGATTGGCACAACAGCCGAACCGCTGGTATCTTGTGGACGCTCAGAAAGAAAGATTTGAGACGGATTTAAAACTTCTTGCAACCCATTAGAAGCCATTTCAAACACGCCAATTTCGTTGGTTGACCCAAAACGATTCTTATTTGCACGTAACACTCGATAAGAAGAATACCTTTCTCCTTCAAAATATAAAACCGTATCTACCATATGCTCAAGAACCCTAGGACCCGCTATCATTCCTTCCTTAGTCACATGCCCTATCATAAAAAGAACAATACCACGTTGTTTAGCGACCTGTGTTAAAACCGCAGCACTTTCTCTAACCTGCGAAACACTCCCTGGAGCTGAAGTTACTTCAGAAAGAAAAACTACTTGAATCGAATCAATAATCACAACTTGTGGCTTTAAATCGTCAATATGATTAATAATCGACTGAACATCAACATCATTAACTATAAAAAAATTCTCATTAGCCCCTTGTGCCACTCTATCTGCACGTAACTTAGCCTGCTTTACAGACTCCTCCCCAGATACATATAAAACTTTTAACCCCGTATGGCTTAAGGCACAACTTACCTGTAAAACCATCGTTGATTTCCCAATACCGGGATCACCACCAATTAAGGTGACTGACGCTGGAACTAAACCACCACCGACAACACGATCAAATTCACCAATACCCGTCAAAAAACGCTTCTCTTGATGAATAGCTACCTCTTTTAAGAGAATAGGGGAATTACTAGCAGCAGATGCAATCTGAGTACGTAACTTTTCAGAAGCAGGATGCACAACGGTTGATTCTTCCACATAGGAATTCCAACTGTCACAGCTTGGACACTTACCTATCCAACGGGCAGATGTAGACCCACAATTTTGACACACAAAAGCTGTTTTAGTTTTCATTGACCCTTAGGACGATACAAAAGCTTCCATGGATTGCTTTTTAAATCGGCAGTAAGCTCATCGAGATTATTATATATGGACTCATCGGTAAACAACCGACCAACCGTTCCATGCCCATTTTTCACATTATTGGCTACCATATCAAAAGCTTGTAAAATATCCGCTAATGATTTCTTATTCTGTTCAGTTAAAATACCGTTATTAACCCCATCAATCATAATTTCTATTTTGTTAGTTAAAAGAGCGACATTCTCAGTAATTTTCTCAATAGATACCGGATCTTTACCCTGAATAAAACTACCATTTTTATAGAATTCGAGAGAGACTCCAGGAACAATCTCTACATACTTCTCCCCTAAAAGGCCTAATTGATTAATCGTAACTGTTGAATCCAACGGTATTTCAACGCCTTCTTGAATCCATAACGTAGCTAACACCTTAGTTTTTTTGTGATCTTTTTCATCACCAAAAATTCTTAACCCCTTAACAAGCCCCGCCTCAACACCTGCCAAACGCACTGG
>JBAXBI010000024.1:0-10797 GCA_037142055.1 Candidatus Omnitrophota bacterium
CGTTATATCTCGATGAGAACGTGCCGCAGAAGAGCCCAACGAATTTACAAATTCAACCCACTGCCCCTCAGTAATTTCATACTTCATAACATAAAATGAATTGTAACCCTTTGGAAATGTTGCGGGAACATTAAAAGAAGATCCTGTTGTATATTCTCCTGTATTATTAGTAGAAACGTAACGATAACCACCAGAGCTTGGGTTCCCCACTGGAATGGCGTTTTCACTTGCAATATGCCAAGGAGCAGAATCTGCAGAGCCTGCATCTAAAGCGCCATTGCTGGTATCATAGTCTCCTGCATAAAAATCGCCTTGTGGAATATAAACCATCTCTAAACCAAAAACACTAACATAAACTTGGTCTGTATCTGAGAAACCACAGCTATTGTAGTCAATCGTCAACTGGGCACCCTGAGTTGTAACATTGGCAATATCTCCATTAGAAGATCGACGTAAAAATGCACCTTTTTTATCGCTCGGTACATAGAATTCCAAATTATTAGCGGTACCCAGTGAAGAACCAACCGGATTTGAACCAGAGGCTGTAACCTGACACAGTCTTTTATTAGTGATAGTATCCTGAGTATTATTTAAACGAACAGTCAGCCATGCCGCATCATGATTAATTTTATTATGCCAAGAATTATTCCAACCGATGTCAAATTTAATAACGAGAGATTTGTTGCTCGGTTCTCGAGAAACCAAGCCTACATTTGTAATAGACAAATTATTAGCTTGCGCGGCTGTGGTGATAACACACGCTAAACATAGGCTTAAGCCGATTTTATGCAACTTCATGGTCATAATTTAAAATTTATATGTCAAAATCTAAAAGTTAACGAGTTAAGTTATAATTGCCGTTGTCTTTATCTATCCTAGAATTGATACCAGAACGCACATGAAGCTTTGCCTGTAAAATCTTTTCATTAATCGCGCTCGTATCTTCAGCGTTAGGCTTTAAATATAAGTACCATTGGTAATGCTTCAATGCCGTTTCTTGATCCCCCAAAAACTCTCCGCTGACAAAGGCTAAGTTATAATGAATATCTGCGTCGTTAGGAGTTAAATCAACCGCCTGATAATATTCCACGACAGCCCTCTGATATTCTCCTCTTTCAAAATAAATATTCCCCATATTATAATGGGCTTTTGATAATTCATCCTTAAACTGCTGATCCTCAGGGTCTAAATCTCCAATTTTGGAAAGCATTTCATTGGTTTTATTTTCCAGTTCTTTGGAAGTTTGCTTATTTTGTTCTTCTACAACAGCCTGTTTATTCTTTGTATCAGGTTCTGTAGATAATTTATCTTCAAGCTGTTTCATACGTCTTTGAAAATCTTCATCCTTCTCAGCTAAAAGAACCTTAATATCTTCAATTTCCTTTGTATACTTCCTATTTAAATTCTCAACACGACGAATTTCTTTGACAAATTGTTCGCGCTCACTAGGAGACTGCTGAGTGGGATCAGTATTTATCGCCGGTGGCAGAGTTTCCTCCTGCGCTTGAACAAAAGCATTGATCCCCACACAAAAGATCATCAAAACAACAACCATTGTGAGGTGTTTATGAATTTTAAACCAAGTATGTTTGGCCATAAGGTTTTCTCCGCTTCAATTATTTAGCAGGTGGTTGATTAGCGTTTTTAACAGGTTCCTTAACTTTAAAAGTTTCATCATATTTTTTAGCTGGTTTGATAGTTCCTAAAACTTTTGTATAGTCCTCTGTACCTTTAACAATATGTGGCGTAATTAAAATAACAATTTCTGTCGAAGTAATAGCGTCGGTTGTTTTAGAAAATAAATGTCCCAAAAGAGGAACATCCATAAGCCCCGGTACTCCATTTTTCGTATGGGTTTTTTCTTCCTTACGCAAACCAGCTAAAATAATAGTCATTCCATCTTTAACCATAACAGAGGTCTCAACTTCCGTTTTATTAACTTGAGGAATTTGACTACGAATAGAACCTTGAGGGTTTGCGGCAGTCCCAGGGTTATGTGAAGTCACAGTTCCGGAGATAGATGAAATCTCTGGACGCAATCGCATAGTCACCATACCATCATCATTAATGGTAGGGATAACATTTAACTTTAACCCAATATCAATAAAACGAACATCATCACTTGTTACTGCAGTATCCCCTGTACCATTAGTCGTAGATACAAGATAGGGAACAGTATCCCCAATATGAATCTTAGCTTCCTCATTATTATTGACCAATATTTGTGGACTGGAAAGGTTCTTCGTATCCCTAACCTGTTGTAAAGATCGAACAGCTGCAGCAAAATCTCCAATACCAATATTACCGACTGCGACACTCCCAAAATTTCCAGCTAGATTACCCCCAGTAGCCCCGTTAATATTTTCAAATGTGACCGGCTTGTTGCCATTTTTAATAACAGAAGACCAATCAATACCAAGGTCATAAGTTGGCTTAAGAAAGATTTCCATAACCCTTGCTTCAATCAACACTTCCTTAGTTGCGACATCAAGTCTACGAATAATTTTTTCAACCTCATCGTGACGACCTGGGAAAACCCTCACCAAAACCTGATTGGAACGTTCATCTGCTGTTATAGAACCTACAGCTTTAGCATCGATACGAGAGCGTAATTTTTCTGCAACCACATCTGCCTTAGCGTACTTTAAATCATAAACAATCGTATCTAAAGGACGCTCAATCTGTTCGATTGCCTTTTTCATAGTTTCGATAGATTGTGGAGTATCCACCAATACAACGGTTCCAGTATCTTCATCAATAATAATCTTTCCAATATTACTTTTCATGTTATCCAACGCTGCTAAAACATAACTAGGTTTAGAATATTGCAAGTGGATAATATTGACCTGTGTCTTATCTCCGAATTGTTTTCCATAGAGAGCTTCATACTCGGCAGCTGTCATAACTTGAATGATCTGCCCTTCAATGTGATACGCTAATTTATTTGAAACGCAGACAATATCTAAAGCATCTTTAATCCCAACAGCATGCAAAAGCACCGTCGTACGACCGTCAACGGTTGGAGAAATGATCACATTAAATTCACCCTTTTGGGCCAGAAACTTGATAACATCGACGACATTCATATCACGCACATCCAACGTAATTTTACGCATCAGACGATCTGCTAAAGGCTCTTTAGGTTCAGTGAAGATGATAGGTTTTGGTAGCTCCGCCCCTGCATTTGCATCAGAGGAAGCAACAGCACCCTCCTGAGACTGAGCACGGGCCTTGGAAAAGATCACAGGCACCGCAAGCGAAACGACTATGAACAAAATCAATTTTGGTTTTAGAATGTGTTTAATCATAGCTTAATTGTCGTCTCCTCATTTTCGTAACTGAAGACCACTCTATCCGTATAGATGGTCTTAACCGTTACGCCTTCTAATTGTTCACCAATTTTAAGAAAATACGTGGTTTTAGTTGAAGGATCTTCAATCATAATTGAAGCTGACTCTGGTAGATCAAGCCAAGAAACTCCCACAAGTTTATACTTGGCTAAACGTTTGGATAAATTAGGGTGCGCTTGTGAAGCTTTACCTAACGAAATATCGTAAGGTTTAAAAATATTACGATTACCAAAACTATCAATATAAAACTTTACGTCTTTGGCTTCAGGAATAATGGCTTCATCTTGACGAATAGGCGTTTTTATTTGATTAGAAAAATTCACCTTTTCTTTTAACAAAGCCATCCCTGAACGCAACTGAAAAACCAATACAACAACACAAAGAATAATACCAACAAACAAGAACTTATTAATATCAAAAATAGAAAGAGAAAATTTAACACTCTTTTGGGCTGGCAATTTTGATGTTGCTGGAACAGCCGAAAGCCCTTGTTTTCTTTGAAGAGCTTTTAATAATTTTTGTTCTACTGTTTCTTTAGCCATAAATTAACCTTAAATTAAATTTCTCTGTCGAATATTTATTTTTTCTTTTTAAATTATAAAAATCTTAATATTAATCTATCTATATATGTGTTCATATTAACATAGCATGTTTGTGTTTCAAGATTTATTTAAAATTTTTAGGCTTAAAAATGATAAAACCCCCGTCGAAAAACCTAAAGACCTACTTAAGCCACGTAAAAACATAATAAATCCCCAAAAAAAACCTTTTCTAATACTACAAAGCATACTCCACGCAAATGAAATCTCAAAAAGCAAAAAGGTAAGAACCAAAAAAAACACCACCGCTCTTAAACCCATTATATTTAAAGGACTTAAGACAAGTCCAGCCAGACACAACAGACCCCACGGAACCTCTAACATATCTTTCCAAAATGTATAACCATCTCCTTTAGCCATAGAAGGATGCGAAACATACATCCTTACTCGCCAGAAACCATGACGAAACTGTTCTTTAAGATATTTCCTAATTTGAGTTGGATGATAATGATCTACAAGGGCTTTGCGCTCAAAATAAATCCGCCAACCTGCATTAATAATTTTATAACTTAGATCATTATCTTCACCACTGGCATTAAGGTATGAAATATTAAACCCTTTTACCTGCTCAAAAACATTCCTTTTAATACAAAAATTATAGCTACCAAAGACTTTAGGGAAATCTGATAATAAATACTCATGTCGAAAAATAATCTCTTTATAAACACAAAAAGCTAAAAGGTTTTCACTATTTGCTATCCCATAACTTCCCATCACAACCGCCACATCGCTAGCTACAAAACCTTGCGTTATCTTAGAAAGCCAATCCTTGTGAGGAATGCAATCTGAATCGGTAAAAGCTAAGAAATTTCCTTGAGCTAAACAAGCTCCCTGATTTCGAGCTGCTGCTGGACCAGCATTAGGTTGGTGAAAATATCGTACGGTGGTAAAAGAATGGACCACATCTGCCGTTTGATCAGTGGACCCATCATCAACAACAATAATTTCAAAGGTTTGTGAATAATCCTGCTCAATTAAAGCCCTAAGTGTTTTACCAATAGTATCTTGGGCGTTATAAGCAGGCACAATGACGCTAACTGTCATTGCAACTCTTTCTAGCACTTTTAACTTTAATATATACGAGTTAAAAAGCGCGATGCTTTTTTACAAACTTCTTAAGTAAACAAGCTAATTAGATGATTTTTGTTTTAATAATTTAATTTCAAATTCCAACAAAGCAATTTTTTGTGCCATCGTATCATTTCGGCTATTTTGCTGACACAAAAATACTGTCATAATAAGACTCAAAAACACAAAAACACAAAACAACGTAAAAAAAATGAAATTACTAGGCAATTCGAAACCTAATAACCCAGCTATTTTAAAAAGAAACTTATGAAAGATTGAAAAAAACACTCCTGAGGATGACACCAACAGCCATGCTAAAGCATATTTAAACGTTAATTTATGACGGCGAACCAAATCCACTACCAATAAAAACATAAGCAAAGATAAAAGAATCGCTAAAAGATGAATATTCACCCTTATCTACCCTCCTTGGAACGAATCATATGCAACAAAATAGCAAAAGTTACTTTTACCATATAATACAAACTCTTTAATTGCCTAATCGAACTTTGTCCTTCTTCTCGTTTACGCATCAATACTGCTGTTTCAACAATACGACCACCTAAACGCTTTGCCACCACAATAGACTCTGGTTCAGGAAAATCATGTGGATAATAATGCGCAAAGACTGAAATAAGCCTTTGATTATGAGCCCGAAAACCTGAAGTAGGATCCGTAATATTAAGCCCCGTTAACGTATTGATCAAATGCACAAAGAAATGAATCCCTAACCGACGAGCAAAAGAAGATTTAAAACCACCCCTATCCTCAATAAAACGACTGCCGACGACCATATCTGCCTTATCATCCAAAATAGGGGCTATTAATTTTTCCAAGAAACTAGCATCATGTTGACCATCACCGTCTATTTGTACAGCAATGCTATACCCATACTGCAGTGCGTATTGAAACCCCGTCTGTACTGCCCCGCCTATACCAAGATTAAACGGCAAAGAAACAACCTTAACCCCTAATCCCCAAGCTTCCAAGGCAGTCCCATCAACAGATCCATCATCAATCACTAAAATATCAACAGGCAGGCTTTGTTTTTTTATATCTTCAATTGTCCGACCAATATTACCACTCTCATTAAAAGCAGGAACAATGATTAAAATCTTAGCTTGAGATAATGAATTAGGCATCTTTAACTTGTCCATCACCTTAGTTGTTAAATTTATGACCAAAAACTTTCTAATCGACTGGATAAACTAAAATCTAAAATCTCATTAGCGACTTTAATAATCAAGCCGCCTTTAAGCGTTTGAAGCCTTTCAAAAACAATTTTACCGTTGATGAACTTCCGGCTAGTTAAAGACTTTATTTCTTCTGCTGCTCTAAAGGATATTGAGTTCGCATAATAAACGATGACACAATCAACAGCTTCTGTTGATTTTAAAGATGCCAGTTTTTCAATAGCTACCTTTTCCAATTCTCGATCTAATAGATTCTTAAGAAAGAAAATTACAACTCCAGCAATTACTAATTGAACGATAATTAGAATTAGAAAAGACATCATTGCTGTTTTTGAGCACTCATCGCCAAATAAGATGCTGCCAAATTAATCAAACCATCTTTTGGCGCCTCGGCTACAACCTGATCTGGAACAACCCCCTTAAAACTAAATTGCCTCCCGTCAGGATAATGCCCAAGGGAGACCACTATAGCAACCATAGAACCATCATCTAAAGGAAACATAGATTTTAATAACATCTGCCCTGCAGTATTCGTACCAAAAACAAGCGCTCTTTTATAATACTGCATAACCCCAGCAAAAAGTTCTGAACAGCTTCCGCTTTGATCGTTGACTAAGATAACAATAGGCCCATTAAATTTATATTGATCAGGGATCACTGGAATATCTAGTTCAGCCTTATCCTGACCACGCTTTTGGAAATAGGTTAACACATCTCCCCCTTTAAGAAAAAATGAGGAAATCTCTCTTGCGGCTAAGGGAGGACCCCCTGGATTATCCCGCAAATCAATGACCAACCCTCGAGGATTTTGCTGTTCTATAAATTGTAGAAATCGAAACATATCCTCTGCAGTCGTACGATTAAAATGTTTAACCTCTAAACAAAAGATTCCAGGCACTGATACCGGCCTTAAAAAAACTTCCTGTTTAAAATATTCTTTGCTTAAAGCTTCAAGCCCTTTAGGCGCCATGGTTTCATGTTCTAGGTAAGCTAGTTTGACCTTAGTATTAATCAACGGGGTTAACCTTTTTTCAATATCATCCTGAGTTAAAGGCTTAAGCGCCACTCCGTTAATACTCGTTAGTAAATCATTTTCTCTTAATCCCTTTTCAAAGGCATCTGAACGAGGCTCCATGCGAGTAACCAAGAACCCTTGATCATTTTTCTTACCTTCAATCCCTAAATCAACATTCTGCCCCAAGGCTTCTTTTTGAAACTTCTCTGCAGGCTTAGGCGGATAAAATTGAGAAAAACGATCATCTTTAGATTTTAATGAATCAACTAAATACCACGCACTTCTCCAGCGCACATAATCATTACTTTTACCCTCCCTGGAAAGCTGGGCATATATTTGGGTTTTAAATTTCTTGATAAAATCATCATAAATTTGGTGATCAGGTTTAAGGTAATAATTCTCCTCAAAAACTTTATAAACCTTTCCAAAAAAAGAAAGATAATCTTTGTAATCTTTGGGTTGCTTTTTGGCGGCGAAGCTTACCGTGGAAGAGGATACGAATAATAATAAAAAAATAAAAATTCGGCAAAAAATTCGAAATAACATTGAATGATATTATCATAATTTCTTAAATAATCACCTCTTTTTTGCTAGCCAACAATCACAGAACGTTTTTGAAGAAATTCTTGAAGAGACAAAACCTCTTGAGATGAAAGTTGTTGCGGATTTAAATCAGTTTTAAGACCAAATACGTCTTTTAAAGCTTGTTTAAAACACATGGGATTGATGGAACAATTAGTCACAAAATCCAGATGAGGTCGATTCTTACGATATTCCGGAATATCCTTCGGCATCCTTAAATACCGACTGATAAGATTTAAATCAAAATTGTAAAGAAGACTCCCGTGATGCAAAATATAGTTCTTACTACGATGCTGAGCATTGCCAGAGATTTTCTTTTCACTGCCGGCTAAAGCTATGTCAGAAATCGGCCTAAAAATAGCTTCTACATTACAAAGCTTAAGAGCTTCAATGACTTTTGCACTTATCCAAATGTAAGATTTACGTAAATCCGCTAAATCCGAACTTCGCTCTTTAGATAAAACCAGTGTAAAATTTAAACAACCAGGTCCTTGAAGAACTGTACCCCCACCTGAGGTGCGCCGTAAGATTGGAACACCATCTTTTTGCGCTTGCTCAATCCAAATATCTTCCTCTTTTTTACCAATACTACCTAATACGATAAAATTTTTCGGTGATTCCCAAAAACGCAATACTTCACCATTAGATTGTTTTTCAGCTAATTGTAAAAGGACTTCATCAAAGAGAATGTTTTCCTGCGGAGAATCAAAAGAAAAATCTTTAAGACGCATCTGGAAGAAAATAAGACGTTTTTACATCCCGAGCAGCTTTGACTTCATCTGGGCGGGAAATCGACATTGTTTTTGGAAACTCTTTAAATATAGTGGGATTAGTTTTAGACAACTCATCAGCTTCAATCATCTTCTTAATAAAGAAATCCATTTCTTGTTTTGACTCCGTCTCAGTGGGCTCAATCATAATCGCTTCGGGAACACTGATAGGGAAATAAACTGTTGGCGGATGAATTTTTTGATCGATCAAAAACTTAGCAATATCAATAGCATGCACACCCCTGTTTGCTTGTATACTCGCAGAAAAAACACTCTCGTGCATGCAAAGACGATCAAAACATAATTTATAATGATTCTTTAACTTAGTCATAATATAGTTCGCATTTAACACTGCATGATCTGTTGTATCTTTAAGACCGTCCTTACCTAACATGAGCATATACGCATATGCTCTTAGCAAAATAGCAAAATTTCCATAAAAGGAAGCAATATAGCCAATTGAATCTGGATAGTCGTAATTAAGCTCAAAGGTTCCATCCGAATTCTTTATCACGCGAGAGATAGGCAAGAATTTTTCAAGCTTAGCATTGACCCCAACAGGTCCAGAACCAGGACCACCGCCCCCATGAGGCGTAGTAAAGGTCTTGTGTGTATTGATATGCATAACATCAAAACCCAAATCCCCTGGACGGCAACGGCCCAAGACGGCATTGAGATTGGCCCCATCATAATACATAATGCCATCTACCGAATGAACAAGTTTAGAAATTTCTTCAATATTCGACTCAAAAACACCGTAGGTTGAAGGAACGGTCATCATAAGACCTGCCACTTCATCATTGATAGCAGCTTTAAGCGCTTCCAAATCCATTCCACCATCTTTATTGGATGGAATTGAAATGGTTTCATAACCTGCTACCGCCGCACTGGCAGGATTAGTGCCATGAGCAGAATCAGGAATGATTACATACTTCTTTTTTGAATTCCCCTTAGCCTTATGATAGGCCGCCATGAGCATGATACCGGTTAACTCCCCATGAGCTCCGGCCAAAGGCTGTAAGGTAAAGGCAGAAAAACCTGTTATTTCACACATCCACTGCTCTATCTCATAAAGAACCTGCAAAGCCCCTTGAGTTAACTTCTCGCCACCGGCTAATTGAGGTAGTAAAGGATGCAAATCAGCAAACCCTGCCAGACGGGCAATGGTTTCAGTAAACTTTGGATTGTATTTCATCGTGCAAGAGCCCAGCGGATAAAAATGAGTATCTATTGAAAAATTAAGCTGGGATAAATGCGTGTAATGACGAACAGTATCTAGCTCTGAGACTTCTGGAAGAGGGGCGTCGTCTTTACGGGCATAATGAGATGACACATGCGCTTTAATAGGGACATCTGAAGTTCCAAATCGGAAACCTCGACGACCTTGAACTGATTTCTCAAAAATTAATTCCATAAGACTTCCGCTAATGTTTTGGCGTAAAGGTCAATTTCTTGCCGTGTACGTTTCTCGGTTACTGCCACAAGCAAATATTTCTCCATCCCCTGGTAATAACGTCCTAAGGGGAACCCAGCTGCAAACCCTTTTTCAATCATACGGCCAACAACATCTGAAGCGTCCATAGGCAAACATACTGTAAATTCATTAAAGGTCGGAGAAGAACGCTTTACTTCAACACCTTTAATCTTTTCTAAACATTGTTTAGCATATTCAGCTTTATCCAAGTTTAACTGCGCCATTTCTTTAAGACCGCCTTTACCTATCATCGACATAAAAATTGTCGCCTGCATAGCGCATAATGATACATTGGTGCAAATATTTGAAGTAGCCTTTTCTCGACGGATATGCTGCTCACGCGCCTGCAAGGTATTAACAAAACAACGACGACCTTGAGAATCCACTGTCTGACCGACAATGCGCCCAGGCATTTTTCTTATGTATTGTTTTTTTGCACACATAAAGCCCAGGTAAGGCCCGCCAAAATTCAAGGGCAGCCCTAATGACTGACCTTCACCAGTTACAATATCAGCCCCCATTTCCCCTGGAGTTTTTAATAGCCCCAAAGAAATTGGATACACACTAACAATCACAAGAGCTCCAACTGCATGGGCCTTCTCAATAATGTCTGTAAAATCATCGATGGCACCAAAAAAGTTTGGATTCTGTAAAATCACTGCTGCTGTATTTTTATCAAGAAGTTTTTCTATCTGAGGACGACTACTTTGACCATGAACCACCGGAGTCTCTTCCAATTGATAATG
>JBAXBI010000025.1:0-10609 GCA_037142055.1 Candidatus Omnitrophota bacterium
TGGAGGTGGTTGCTCGGCAACTGCAACGGGGATGGCGGCCATTACCGCAGTTTTGTTTTTTCTAAAACCTGGTGATCATATCATCACAGGGGATGATATTTATGGGGGCACGTATCGACTTTTTAATTCAGTCTTTAAGCCAATGGGGTATAAATTTTCTTTTATTAACATGAGAGATTTAAAGAAGGTTAAAGCTGAAGTCACCAAGGCTACTAAGATGTTTTGGATTGAAACGCCATCGAATCCTCTGTTAAATATCGTCGATATGGAGGTTGTTATCAATATCGCTAAAAAAGCTAAAGCTTTTTCGGTCGTTGATAATACCTTTTTGTCTCCTTATTTTCAAAAACCTTTGGAGTTTGGGGCAGATATGGTTGTGCACTCGACTACTAAGTATCTTAATGGCCATAGTGATGTTGTAGGTGGTGCCATTGTCTATGCCAACGAGAAATTAAAAGAACGAGGCCGTTATTTGGTTAATGCTTTAGGGGTTGCGCAATCGCCGTATGATGCATGGTTAGTGTTACGTGGAATTAAAACCTTAGGTCCTCGAATGGAAGCCCATCAGGCTAATGCTATTAAAGTTGCCCATTTTCTAGAAGGACATAAGAATGTGAAGAAGGTTTATTATCCAGGACTCACAAGCTATCCACAACCTGAACTAATCAGTAAACAGATGAAAGGTTTTGGGGCAATGTTGTCCTTTGAGCTTAGGACCTCTAAGGTATCACTTAATCAATTTTTTAAGAGACTTAAATATTTTGCATTAGCTGAATCTTTAGGTGGGGTGGAATCCCTAGCAGAGACGCCATGGTTTATGAGCCATGCATCCATGGGGCCTGAGGGGCTAAAGGCTTCAGGAATAACAAAAGAAACTGTGCGGGTATCCGTCGGTATTGAAGATGCAGAGGACTTGATTGCGGATTTAGATCAGGCATTGAAGGGATAATATGAGAAATATAGAGTCAATGCAAAGGGGTATTACCAGACAATCTATTATGGCAGGGATTATTCCTTTGTTATTGCTTCTTACAATGACGCCGATTTACGCGGCCACTTCAGATATTGAAGCCGCCATCATGAACAAGAATCATGAGCAGGCTAAGACTCTTGCTGTCGATCTCTTGAAATCGTCTACGGAACCTAAGGAGCGCGTTCAAACAGAGTATTATTTGGGGTTAAGCCAGCTACGCCTTGGGCAGTTTGCTGAGGCTAGAAGTGCTTTTCAGATTGTCATGTCAGCGACTGATTCAAGTGATCTTTATGATCGAGCAGCTCTGGGGATGATGGAAGCTCTTTATAAACCTGGTTTTTATAAAGACGCCCTTAAGCAAGGAGAGGCTCTTTTACGTAAAAGTCCGAAGTCCTCCTTCTTAAGTTCTATCTATCTAAAAATTGCGCGCACACATTTGAAGATGACACAATGGGGGCTTGCTAAGGACTATTTACAGAAGATTATTAAAGATTTTCCTCAAAGCCTAGAAGCCACGATCGCCCAGAACCTTATGGAAGAGAAGGAATATTTTGCGGTTCAGGTTGGGTCATTTTTAGATAAAGATAAAGCCATGAATCTTATGGAACAGTTAAAAGAAAATGGCCAGTATTCGTATATTGTTGAGACAATAAACTCTGATGGAAAGAAATTTTATCGCGTGCGTGTTGGTCAAATGACCTCACTTTCTGATGCTCAGACGCTTGAGGGAAGATTGTCCCAGTTAGGCTACCCTACCTTAATTTATCCGTGATTACAAAAACTAATCCCATCATCTTTATCGTTGGGCCGACAGCTGTCGGTAAGAGCGAGGTTGGAATCTTATTCGCTCAAAAGTTAAACGGAGAGATTGTTTCTTGTGATGCTATGCAGGTTTATCACCAGATTAATATCGCCAGCGCCAAACCCACCTCAGATCAATTAGCTGCCGTTAGGCATCATTGTTTAAATGTGGTATCTGTGACGGAAGAATATAATGTAGCTCAATATCGAAAAGCGGCTGTTGGTGCTATTGAGAATATTGTAGCGAAAGGGTCTAGACCCATTGTTGTTGGTGGAAGTGGGATGTATATGTCTGTCCTGCTAGATGGCATTTTTGAAACATCAGCCAAGAATGATGTTTTAAGAGCTCAGTTGGAAGAACAGGTTAAAGAACAAGGCCTACAAGTCTTATATGAACGTCTTCAAAAGTTAGATGCCCAAGCAGCCGCAAAGATTCATGCCAATGATGCCAAAAGGATTGTACGTGCCCTGGAGGTAATCTTATCAACGAAAGAACCTATTTCTAAACTACAGCAACAGCGGCAGGGCCTATGGGGGCAGTATCCTATCAAGATAGTTGGGCTAAATAGGCCGAGAGAAGAGCTCTATCATCGGGTCGAGGCGCGCGTTGATCAAATGTTTCAAGAAGGATTAGTTGAAGAGATTAAAGAAATTTCTACCCTTCCCTTAAGCTCAAGCGCTAAAACGCTTATGGGTATTCCTGAAGTGCAAGGGTACTTGCAGGGGGAATATGACTTGAACCAAGCTAAATATTTGATGAAGCTCAACACTCGTCATTATGTCAAAAGGCAGCTGACATGGTTTAGGAGAGATAAGCGAATTGAATGGATGGAAATGGGAAGGTCTGTTTTAGAGACGGTTGAAAGGATTATTTTAAATGAAAGAAATAGCGCATAATCAGAATATGTTAGAACGTGTACTTTTAATTATAGTCACCTTGGATCGAAGAAGCACATGGACACCGGAAGACGAAGCTCAGGAAATGACGGAGCTTATTCACTCTTGCGCAGGTAAGGTGGTGCATACTATTTTTTGTAAAGCTATGCCACCAACGGCAAGTCACCTGATGACTAAGGGCAAGGTTGAAGAGGTTGCTGCCTTGTGTGCTTTAGGGGATGTGGATTGTGTCATTGTTAGCCATGATTTAAAAGGAGTGCAGCAGCGTAACCTTGAGGAAGAGTTCGGCATAAAGACTATCGATCGTACGCAGTTGATTTTAGAAATCTTTGCCCGCAATGCGCATAGCCTTGAGGGTAAAATGCAGGTGGAGCTGGCACAGCTACAGTATCGTCTGCCGCGATTAACGGGGCATGGCTTGGAAATGTCTCGATTAGGAGGGGGTATTGGTACCTCAGGTCCGGGTGAAACAAAGTTAGAAGTGGATCGGCGTAGAATTGCTGCGCGAATTACAAAATTGACCAAAGATCTTCAACAAGTAAGTCAAAGCCGTCAGGTGAAACGTAAAAAGCGTCAAGAACAGCTTGTGCCAACAGTGACATTGGTAGGTTATACCAATGCCGGCAAAAGTACCTTGCTTAATGCTATCACTGATGCTGCAACCCGCACGCACGATGGGCTTTTTACAACGTTAGACTCTCTCTCAAGACAGGCTTCCCTGCCCGATCATCGGACCATTGTGTTAACAGACACGGTTGGTTTCATGCATGATTTGCCTCATGGACTTATTGAGGCATTTAAAGCAACTCTTGAAGAGGTCTCTGAATCTGACCTTCTTTTGCATGTAATTGATATCAGTAATCCTAATTATAAACTTCTTTATTCTGCAGTTAATGCCGTATTGAAAGAGTTGCAAGTCTTAGAAAAACCAACTGTTTTGGTTTTAAATAAAGTAGATAAACTGGAAGACCAAACCCGTTTAAGTGAATTTAAAGATAACCATTCGTGGGTAACAGCTGTTTCAGCATTGAATGGTCAAAATATTCATTCTCTTCTTTTAACCATTGAAGAGGCTTTGGGGGAGAAAACTCAGGAAATAGATGTCTTGCTTGCAAGCGACCGGATGGATTTAGTCAATCTCGCTTACGCCAAGGGCCAGGTTTTATCAGTAGAGTATACTTCAAAAGGTATTAGCTTAAAAGCCATCCTACCTGCCAAGACAACAGGGCTTATTCTTAAAGAAGGATTGAAAGTCGAGAAGAAAAGAAAGTCGAAAGAAGTTAAGTAGGTTATTTTGGGTAGGGGAGAAATATTTTTCTTGATTTTTTAGATTTTGGAGTATAATACATAAAATTCGGTTGGTTTAAAACCTTAATAAAATCAAGTAGTTAAAAACTTTACAAGGTGAAATCTTTCATTTATGTTAAATAAAAACTTTAAGAGAAAATTAGTAAAACTTTACTCAGTTCTTGCTGAGGAAAAGCCTCGCGAAATTGATGAATTGCTAACACAAGTCGAAGTTGCGGACATTAAAGAGAGTCCCCTGCTAAATAATATAGAAACTAATAATAATACCTCCCTAGAAATTAAAAATCGTCTTAATCTTCCTGAGACTGAAGAATTTTTGTCTCAAATTCAAATTTCTGAGATTAAAGATGATGCCCCTTTAGAAAAGATAAGTGAAGTAAAAAGTTTTCCTCCCAAAATTGAAAGACATGTTCAGCTTAATCCGATGCGAATTGCTCTTCTTTCTTGGGAATCCCTTCATTCGATAAGTATTGGAGGAATTGCGGTTCATGTCACCGAACTTGCCTCTGCGCTTGAGCGGAAAGGTCATGAAGTCCATGTGTTTACTCGGATGGGACGAGCGGATCACGCGCAGTATGAACTTATTCATGGAGTGAATTACCACAGAGTTCCTTATAATGGGCAGTCAGATTTTATTGAAGATGTAAACAGTATGTGTCGTTCTTTTGTAACATCCGTTTTTCAAACGGAAGATTATATGGGGGCTCATTTCGATATTGTTCATGCACATGATTGGCTGACTTCCAATGCTATGGTGTGGGTCAAACAGGGGAGAGGAAGAAAAGGAATAGTAACCATTCATGCTACAGAATACGGTCGTTGCGGTAATAATTTTTATGGAGGTCCTTCAGCTCGGATAAGGGATCACGAACGTCATGCAACGTATTGCGCAGATAGGGTTATTTCTGTTTCTGGAGCTCTTAAGAATGAAGTAATGTGGATGTATAATGTTCCTGATTGGAAAATTCATAGCATTTATAATGGCGTTAATTGTAGACATTTTGATGGGTTTATTGACCCTGGTGAAGTTAAGAGAAGATATGGCGTTGGGCCGCTTGATCCGATGGTTTTATTTGCAGGTAGGATGACTCAGCAGAAGGGGCCAGATTTGCTAATTGAAGCAGTTCCAGCGATTCTACATCATTATCATAATGCAAAATTTGTTTTTGCCGGAGATGGAAATTTACGAGGCTCCGTTGAAAATAGGGCGCGACAGTTAGGCGTAAGTCATGCTACACGCTTTATTGGACATCAAAATGCTTGGAGCTTGAGAGATCTTTTTAGAGCTTGTGAGTGCGTTTGTGTTCCAAGCCGAAATGAACCTTTTGGTATTGTTATTCTTGAAGCATGGTCTGCGGGTAAGCCTGTTGTCGCTAGTGAAGTTGGGGGGCCCTCTGAATTGCTTTGGCATGATGTAACAGGTTATAAAGTTCGTCCTGAGGTTAATTCTATTGCTTGGGGACTAGGGACATTGTTTGCGAATTTTGAGCATGGACGATGGATGGGGCGAAACGGGAGAGCGGCTGTTGAGAAAGATTTCTCGTGGGATGTTATTGCGGATCAGACCTTAGGTGTATATAAAAGTTAATAAAGCAATTTTTTCTTAAAAGTTTTTCTTTTTAGTATAAATATCTAGCTAAGTCGCGTTGACAAAATTTAGTAACTATGATAAATTGTCGCATAATGTTTCGACGGATTTTATTATTTATAATTTTTATCTTCCTTTGCGCACCTCAAGCGCATGCCGTTTGGATTTGGACTCCACAGACGGGTAAATTTGTTAATCCCAAATGGACTGTTAAATCAACTCCTAAAGAACAAATTGAGTTTGGTATGGCTTTTTTAGATGGCAAGAAATATCCTGAAGCCATCAGTGAATTTAAAAAGTTAATCAAGCATTATCCCAGATCCAAAGAAGCTCCTGAAGCTCAATACTATATAGGAAAGATTCAAGAGGAACTCAACAAACCTTTTGAAGCGTATAAAGCCTATCAGGTGGTTATCGATAAATATCCTTTTAGTGAACGTGCAGGGGAGATTGTAGAAATTGAATATGAAATAGCTAATCAGCTTCTTGAAGGTAAAAATACCCATGGAAAATGGTTAGAAGCATTTGTTGGGGATGATAGGGTTATTGATGTTTTCCGAACTGTTATTAAGAATGCTCCTTATGGTAAATATGCAGCTATTTCTCAGTATAAAATAGGGCTCTATTTAAAAGAAAAGGGTCTTTTTGATGAAGCTCGTGATGAATTTGAAAAGACAATGAATGATTATCCTAACAACGAATGGGCTAAAGCTGCTCAGTTTCAAATTGCTATGGCGGATACCAAACGTTCTGGTAATGCACAACATGAACAAAAAACAACTCAATTAGCGATCGATGGGTTTAAAGAATTTGTTAAGAATCATCCTGAAAGCGAGTTGACTCCCCAGGCTAAAGCACAAATTGTCCGATTGCGTGAGAAAGAAGCTGAAAATAATTTCTTGATAGCTAGCTTTTATGAAAAACAACGTAATTTCAAAGCCGCACGAGTGTATTATCATGATGTTATTAATAAATATGATGATACAACATGGGTATCTAAAGCATTGACTCGTCTTAAAGTTGTTGGGGATAAATGATACGTAGATTTCTTTTACTGCCTATCCTTGCAGTGGTTATAGCTGGTTGTGGGTATACCACTGGTTCCCTGTTGCCGTCTAATTACCGTACTATTTGTGTCCAGCCCTTTGTCAATAAAGTAGCATTTGTTAATGAAAACGTCCGTGGTCTTTACGTCCCTCTTTTAGAAACTAAGGTACGCACGGCGATTATTGACCGTTTCTTATTGGATGGGCATTTGCGAATAAATGATTCTGATAAGAGTGATTTTGTTCTTAAGGGGGAGTTGCTTAGTTTTGACAGAGATGAATTAAGGACTGATCAGAATCAAAATGTTCAGGAATATCGTTTACGCATTACTGTATCTTTGAGTATGTGGGATAACACAACGGGAAAAGTTTTTTGGCAAGAGCCCTCTTTTGCAGGTGAAGCAACCTATTTTACCAGCGGCCCTCAAGCGAAAAGCGAAAGCGAAGCTTTAAACGATGCGCTTACAGATATCTCTCGGCGAGTAGTAGAACGTACCATCGAAAATTGGTAAAATGATTTACCTCCTCTTAGGTGAAGATGTTGAAGCTATTGATGCCAAGATTTTTCAAATCAAGGCTGATTTATTGATTCAGCCTGAAGCCATCCATTTCGATTTTGAATCTTTAGACGCCTTTCATTTATCTCCTTCAAACTTTAAGAAGTCTTTATTAGCCCTTCCGGTATCATCAATTAAAAGATTAATTTTGGTAAGGCATGCCCAAAAACTTAAAAATGAAACCGTTGGCGTGCTTATGTCATTTGCTAGTGAGGACTCGAAACACTGTGATGTTATTTTGGAGGCTTCTGAGGAGCTTAAAGGTCATTTAAAGGAGATTATTCCTTTTGCTAAGGTCTCAAATTTTGGGTTCAAAGAAGAGTTGAACATTTTTGATATGACCAAGCTTATGTCTGCTAAGAAAACTACGGAAGCATTAAAAATGCTGCATGAGTTTTATAACGAAGGCATGTACCCTTTGCAAATGATGGGAGCTTTGGTATGGTATTGGGGCAAGGAAGGCCGAGCCCTTGGAGCCCAGAAGTTTGAAAAAGGGCTAAAGGCATTAGAAGCGGCGGATTTAAATATTAAACGTAGCCGACTCCTTCCAGAATATGCACTTGAAAAACTGGTGGTAGAGTTGGTAGAATTACAGCGATAGCTTATTTCGATGCAGCTAAAAGCTTAGCAAAACGAGATTTACGACGGGCAGCAGTTTTTTTATGTAAGACATTACGTTTCGCTGCTTTATCCATCTTTTTATAAAGCTCGCTTAGAAGATCTTTAGCTTTATTTTTGTCTGTAGAGGCTGTAGAGACGAAAGATTTGACAGTCTTTTTCAAATCGGTTTTAATATTCAAATTACGCATATGGCGCGTACGATTTTTACGTAATTCTTTAATAGCAGTACGACGTTGTGGCATTTTTATTTCTCCATAAAATGATTAACAAACAAGGTCGTAATATACCAAAGACCATTTTTTATGTCAATAGATAAATCTCAGTTGAGTAATTCCCAAAAGCAATTGGTTAAATCCAGTTCAATCATTTCCGTTGGGATTCTTTCTTCTCGATTTCTAGGGTTTATACGCGATGTGGTATTGGCTAATTTTTTAGGTACAGGAATGATTGCGGAAGCTTTCTTTGTGGCGCAGCGAATTCCTAATTTACTGAGGGATTTAGTAGGAGAAGGCGCCGCTAATGCAGCGATTGTCCCTGTGTTGGCAGAGTATCAAAAGACCAAGACTAAGGAGCAATGGCATAAGTTCGTCAATGTTCTCATGGCATGGGGAACAATTATATTAGGGCTTATAACAATCTTAGGCATTATCCTTGCCCCATGGATTGTCAGATTTATGGCGCCAGGTTTTATCAATAATCCAGCTAAGTATCATTTGACGGTTGATTTAACTAGAATTATGTTTCCGTATTTGATCTTGGTAGCCTTAACAGCTTTACAGATGGGAGTGTTATATACTCTTAATTCTTTTCGAGCTCCGGCATTCTCTTCATGTCTTTTAAACGTTGCGATGATTCTTAGTGCTTGGTTGGCATCCTTTTTTTCATGGGCTACAGCGTATATTTTGGCTGCAGGTGTGTTGGTAGGGGGAATCCTACAGCTTTTTTTACAGAGGCAGGCATTAGCCAAATTGGGTTTGGTTTGGCAGTGGCCCCCACGATTGCGGCATGAAGGAGTAACTAAGGTGGCCCGTCTGCTTTTGCCTCGTTTGTGGGGCACAGCAGTCTATCAACTTAATATTTTTATAGATACGTTGTGTGCGTCGCTTTCATTTATCGTTGGTGCAGGAGGCATTGCCGCTATTTACTTTGCCAACAGATTGGTTCAATTTCCTTTAGGAGTTTTTGCTTATGCCCTTAGCAGCGCTTCTTTGCCATCATTATCTGCTTTAGCTGCTGAAGGTGACTATGTTACTTTTAAGGAAACTTTGTTTTTCTCTTTAAAAAATCTTCTTTTTATTCTAATGCCCGCGGCTGTTTTTCTTTTTGTTCTTTCTCCTCTTTTAGTTCAGACAATCTTTGAACATGGGGCTTTTGATAAATATTCGACATCAATTACCTCCGTTACCTTGCAGTTTTTAAGTTTAGGGTTACCGTTTTTTGGTGCGACTCGTATTTTGGTATCTGGTTTTTATGCCATGCAGGATACTAAAACCTCTGTTAGAATTGCCACCGTTTGTCTTTTGATTAATGGAATTCTCAATGTGCTTTTAATGTTTCCTTTGAAGATAGGGGGCATTGCCTTAGCCAGTAGTGTATCGGGGTTAGCCAATTTTACGATGCTTTTTGCAACCATGAGTGAACGTTTAGGGGGGGCTAAAGGACTATTAAAGAAATTCTTTTGGCGAATGACGCCTTGTTTAATTTTGATGACGGCAGTCATGTATTTACTTCTAAAGTTCTTAATCATGGGAAATTGGGCAAAACTTTTCATCATCAGTATTACAGGAACCATCACCTTCTTATGCTGCTGTCATTTTATGAGAGTTCCGGAAGTTAGAACCTTATGGAAAGTCTTAAAGAAAAAATTAAAAACCTTCCTATAACCAGCGGCGTTTATCTATTTAAGGATACTGACGGTCGGATTATTTACGTTGGCAAGGCCGTATCCATACGACGTAGGGTGGAATCTTATTTTCGTGGCAAGCACCAAAGCTTTAAGACAGATCTTTTAGTTGAACATATTCATGATGTTGAAATTATTGGGACGCATAGTGAGGCCGAAGCTTTAATTTTGGAAGCTAGCCTTATCAAAAAATATCAGCCCAAGTATAATGTTGAACTTAAAGACGACAAGACCTATCCTTACATTCAAATTACCAAAGAAGAATTTCCGCTAGTTTCAGTCATACGGTTAAATGCCCGCAAAAGGAAAGATATCAAAGCTGATTTTTATGGGCCTTATGTTAATCCATCGCTTATTCGTGAAGCTTTAGGAATTATCCGCAAAATCTTTCATTTTCGTACTTGTGATCCGTTCGCGAACAAGCCTTGCTTGGATCTTCACATTGGTTTATGCGTTGCTCCTTGTATTGGGAATATTTCAAAGCTGGCGTATGCGAAAAATATCCGCCACATACGCTTGATTCTAGAAGGCAAGAAAGACGACCTCTATAAGAATTTACAGCGGGATATGGAAGAATTAGCTTGTATCAAGGATTTTGAGGCTGCTGCTAAAGTTCGGGATCAAATCCGTGCTATTGGTGCTTTGTATTCGGGAACCAAAGATATAAATTCTTTTAAGGAAGCTGAACAGCTTCAGAGAACTTTTGGATTAGAAAGAGCCCCAGAGAGGATTGAATGTTTTGATATTTCTAACATTATGGGGCATCAGGCCGTAGGTTCTATGGTGTCTTTTTTAAATGGTAAGCCGGATAAGAGAAATTACCGTCGATTTAAGATTAAAACGGTTGTAGGGATTGATGATTTTCGGATGATTGCGGAAATCGTACGCCGTCGCTACAGCCGGTTAAAGAAGGAG
>JBAXBI010000026.1:0-10543 GCA_037142055.1 Candidatus Omnitrophota bacterium
TCTTAAGGATACAGCGTCTGATATTGAAGATTATGTAAGTAATAAAAAACAAGATAATGCTCCTCTAAATGTTAATCAAAAGCCTGTTTCTTAAAATGGGGGATATATGAAAAGAATTACAACATTATTTCTAGCCTTTATGATGATAGCTTCTAGTGTTCTTTTAGCAGATGAAGGAAAGAAGTATTCAATTAAGACAAAGACTCCTGAGGTCCAACGGGCCTTAGATGCTCGCAAAAGTCGATTTAGTGAACTTCATTCTTTGAAAGTAGCCGGTACTGTTGGAGAAAACAACCGTGGCTATGTGGAAGTTCTTAAAAGTGATGTTAAAGCTAAAGCTCTAGTGGCCGCGGAGAATCGCGATAGGGCTTTTATTTATAAGACTATTGCCCAACAAAACGAATTGGATGGGGAGCTTTCTAGTATTGAAACAACTTTTGGCGCCGTCAAAAGAGAAAGGGCAAAATCTGGAGAGATGGTTCAAACTGAGGATGGTCGCTGGGTGCAGAAGTAAGATAACCTATATCAATTAAATATGTATAAATCTTTAAATTTACGGTTGTGGTCCTTAGGCCTATTGGTTGTGTGCATAGGTTTATTTATACGTTTTTGGCGTATTACGGATAATCAATTTCTTTTTTACGATGAAGGGATGTATTTAGGTTATAACCGCAATTTTCTAGATTTGGTTACTGCCAATCCACCTAAGAGTATCCATGAATTATTTATTATTTTAGGACTAATGTTTAAGACGGCTTTAGGAACGGCTAAAGCATTATGGTTTTTCTTACTAAATTTAAGGGTTTTCTTCGTAGGTTCACAGGATTGGTATTTTGCCCGCATCATTTCAGCGGTCGCTGGTGTCCTTACCATTATTTTGACGTATTTTTTTGCTAATCGATACTTTCAATCAAGAAAAATTGCCATTTTTAGTGTTATTTTCTTAACATTTCTACCCAGTCATGTGTTTTATTCTAGGTTGGGTATGCAGGAGTCTTTAAGTGCCCTATTATTTTTATCAGCTTTGTATTTATATTTATTCTATAAGCCTTTAAGTCTCCTGACACTAATCTCTGCGTTGTTGTTGTCATTTTTATTCTTGACCAATTACCGTATGATCATTTCTCCAATCTTTATAATCGCTATAGAAATCTTTGAAGCTAATAAGAATCGCGAGGCTATTAATTGGAAGAAGCTTTGGGTTCATATTGCTGTTTTTTCTTTTGTCGTTTTCTTTATAGGTTCCTTATATAAGGGAATCAATCGTTATGTAACCTTTGGCTGGATGTTTCATCAGGCCCAAGAAGCTCAAGGTCAAAGGAATTTGATTAGTTTCTTTTCATATCCGTATTATGTCATTGCATTAGAGGGCGTTTTATTTGCCTATCTATTTTGGGAGAATATTTATCTAATTTTTCGAAAGCAATGGCTTAAGCTGTTGCCGTTTATTTTAGTGCTCCTTCAGATGGCTATTTTTTCCTTTGCGGCAGAAAAGGGTGCTAGATACCTATGTGTCGTTTTGCCTTTGATGACAATGGCTGCAGCAGTTTCCGTTGAAAGACACTTAGATTCATCTTATAAGAAGTATGTTATTCCACTAATTGTTTTGGTTTGCCTGATTATGGGGATACAATCTTTAAGAATTGCCAATTCTTCTACAGATTACGCCCAGGCAGTTGCGCTTGTGTTAAATCATGATCCTAAAGCTAAGATATTATCCACCCAGGCTTTAACGGAAGCTTTGTATATCCAGAATGAAAATGATATTAAAGAGTGTCCAAAGAACTCAGGAGATTTTGTAGAGCTTTATAAGGCTGGCTATCATTATTTGATATTAGATCCTCAAGCTTATATTTCCTGGACTAAGGATGCGCAACGGTTTTCTCCGCCACTCATTGATTTTTTAGAGTTTATTCACGCTAATGTGCCTCCTATTGCTACTTTAAAACATCTTAATGGCCTATTATTAAAACGTCTTGTGTTAGATCATAATCAAAACCTTCCTCAATCGATTGGGTTTCTTAATTCCGCCCAAGGACAAGGTTATGGACAAATAAGAATTTATGATATCGGTCAATGTTTGATGCTATTAAAAATGCATGCTATGCAAACATCAAGTGCTGATTATGGGGGATCATAGGGTAAAAAATGTTAATCTATAAAGTAAATTACTGTAATCTTTTGCTATAATACGAGATAGCACATAAACATACACTAAGGAACAAAGCTATGACCTACGAACAATTTATTGTTAACATAGAAAACTTTAATGCTAGCTATTCAAAAGATGTTACTCCAACTAGCTATTTTGGTTTTCCAATTGCGCCAGTGCTTGAAGCTGAAACTAAATTAGCTAATCCTAATCATAAATCAGTAGCGTATTTTTCTATGGAGTATGGTTTAGCTCCGAGCATCTACAATACTTTCAATCCTAGTAAACCTGTCAGTGATAAAAACAAATTCTTTAGCCATGATGTTTTCTCCAATTATTGGCTTTCTGATTATGTATTTAAAATCAATATTGATAAAATGATTGATATTCCCATTTACAGTGGTGGTTTAGGAGTCTTAGCAGGAGATACTGTTAAGAGTATTGCTGATTTAGGCATTTCAGTTGTAGCTTTGGGTATCCTTTGGAATAAAGGTTATTTTAAACAGAATTTCTGGTATAAGCATGGCCAGGTACCAGAGGAGTTATATTGGGATCCGCACACTTATCCTGGGCTTATTCCTTTAAAGCATCGTGTGGTTATGAAGACCAAACAAGGTGATTTGATATTACGTCTATGGAAGTACTATGTTTATAGTTATGACCATCAGAATGTCTGTCCCTTGGTACTATTAGATTCAAATTTGCCTGAGAATAGCGAGCATTTTAGACGTTTAACGGATCAGCTTTATCGAAGTGATCATGTTTCTTGGCGCCTTTTACAGCGTTCAATTCTAGGTATTGGAGGGATGAAAGCTTTAGAAGAATTGAAATTAAACATTAATTGTTATCATCTCAATGAAGGTCATGCTGCTTTTGCATTAGTGGAGAAGTATGTCAGTCTAAAAAACAAAGCCCAAATGGATACTGAGAAAAGAAAATTCGTTTACACTTGTCATACACCGGTCGCTGCTGGTCATGACCGTTTTGGTATTCAGGATATTGAAACTTTATTCCCTGATGATTATTTGGAGGCAGCTAAGAAGTTTGGTAAAGAAAATGATACTTCTGATAATGTTAATTTAACTCATATTTGTCTGGATAATTGTCGTCATACCAATGCGGTGGCTCAAAAGCATGGCGAGATCATGCGTTTGCAGTTTCCTGATTTTGCCCATCGTATTGATGCGATTACAAATGGTATTCATATTCATACGTGGGTTTCGCAGAATTTTGCTAGTCTTTTTGATAAGTATTCAGCGACTTTTGGTGATTGGCGTAAATATCCTGAAAAACTAGAAAAGATTTCTCAAATAGCTACCGATGAGAAATTCAGGGCTGATATTTTTGCAGCGCACCAAGCTAATAAACGTTCATTCTTAAATTTAACAAAGCCTTGGAAGTTAGAGGAAAATGTATTAACTATCTCTTGGGCGAGAAGAATTACTGGATATAAAAGACCGTCACTGTTATTTCATAGGATCGAAGAAGTATTGGATATGGCCTATAAGATTGGCCCTTTACAGATCATTTTTGCTGGTAAATCCCATCCTAATGATAATATTGGAGCCGCTCATATTCAGGATATCTTGAATCATATAGATTTATTAAATAAGCACCATAAGGTTATCAAAGTTTTGATTTTAGAAAATTATGATACTTATTTCGGTAAATTATTAACTAGCTCAGTTGATGTCTGGCTTAACAATCCCTTGCCACCTTTTGAAGCTTCAGGGACAAGTGGTATGAAGGCTATTTTAAATGGTGTGGTTCAACTCTCAACCTTAGATGGCTGGGTTGTTGAAGCTGAACATGATAATGTGGGTTGGATTTTTGGTTACCAGCATCATGGGACGGAAATTGGCAGTGAATCTCAGTTGCGTTTAAATGAAGATTCTGCTGCGCTATGCGCATCGCTGAAGGAAGTTATGACATTGTATTATCAAACGAATAAAATGGGGAATATCGATGTTAAAAGTGCTTGGATCGATAAAATGATCAATTGTGTCCGTAGGGCTGCCTTTTTTAACACACAAAGAATGGTTGAAGAATATCGTAAGAAAATGTGGGCATAATTTTTAAACTATTTTGTTTTAATCATCCTAAGCTAAATCTATGTAGCGTACGGATATTAATATGAAACAATATTTAGACTTAGTAAAATACATTTTAGAAAATGGCGAAAAGAAAGAGGATCGTACTGGAACCGGTACGATTTCTGTTTTTGGTTATCAGAGTAAATATGACCTGCGTTTGGGTTTTCCACTTTTAACAACCAAAAAAGTTCTTTTTGATGCTGTTGTTTGGGAGCTCTTATGGTTCCTTAGAGGTTCAACCAACATTAACGATGATTTAACTCAACATACCCCGATTTGGAATGCTTGGGCCAAAGAGACAGGGGAGTTGGGGCCCATTTATGGCTATCAATGGCGTAATTGGGAGAGATACGTTTGGGATGAGTCGACCAAGACTTATCGCAAAGAGCATATTGATCAGATTTCACAAGCTATAGATTTAATTAAGAAGAATCCTAATTCTCGAAGGATTATCGTCAGCTCTTGGAATGTGGCTGATATTGATCGTATGGCTCTTCCTCCATGCCATGCATTTTTTCAATTCTATGTGGTTAACGGTCGTTTAGACTGCCAACTCTACCAGAGATCAGCGGACGTGGCTTTAGGAGTGCCTTTTAATATAGCCAGTTATGCCCTCTTAATGGCAATGGTGGCATGTGAATGTAATTTAACTCCTGGAATTTTTACTCATACCATAGGAGATGCTCATCTTTATTTAAATCATCTCGATGGTCTAAAGATTCAACTTGAACGTATGCCTGGTACATTGCCACGTTTAGAGATTCAAAAGAAGAATGTATTAGAATATAAGTTTGAAGATATTAAACTTGTCGGTTATCAGCCAGCGGCATTTATCAAATTCCCTATCGCGGTTTAAACATGAAACCTTTTTCTATTGTGGTCGCTTTCGATGAACAAAATGGTATTGGGAGAAAAGGCAACCTTCCGTGGCATTTATCCTCTGATTTAAAACACTTTAAGGAAATAACCACTAAAACAAATGATTCCTCCAAGAATAACGCTGTTATTATGGGGCGCAAAACTTGGGATTCGCTTCCATTGAAATATAAACCCCTACCTAATCGTTTAAACGTTATCCTGACACGTATGAATCCAGATGTTTACTCTGGCCTATATCCCACCGGGGAGATTGCCTCTTATCAGAGTCTCGATGCGGCCATTGACGAGGTTGGTTTAAATTCTCAAATTGAACAAATCTTTATAATCGGCGGTGGTCAAATTTTTACTGAGGCAATTAATCATAGAGCGTGCAAGATGATTTATGTAACGCATATAAGAGGCGGTTTTGATTGTGATGTTTTCTTTCCCTCTATCCCAACGTCTTTTAGAAAAACTAAAGAGTCCATCTGGTCGGTTGAAGGTGAAGTTCAGTACTGCTTTTGTCTGTATCAAAAATCCTAATTTTATAACTATTTTAAACCCTTGCAGATTAAAAGTCGGGTGTTATACTATATAAGTCAGTATTAGACTTAAATAGTACGGCTGTGTTCATTACAAGTGGAGGGTTTATATGGATGTTAAAATTATGATTCAAAGTACGCCTAACCCTAATGCTCTTAAATTTGTACTTAATATGCCTGTTAAGACAGAGGGAAAGGTGACTTATAAGAATCCAGGTCAGTGTCAGCATAATCCTTTAGCATCAGCTTTATTTTCTGTAGCTAATGTGACTGAAGTTTATTTCTTTGATAATTATATTACCGTCACTCAAGATGGTTTAGTTGAGTGGGATGCCATCGAAGATCAGATAAAGAAGATCATTCTTGATTACGCTCCTATCCATGATCCAAACTTTGTTGTTGAACCATCAAAGAAATCATCAGTTATCTCTGATAATCCAGACATTGAGAAAATTAACGAGATATTAGATCGAACTATCCGTCCAGCCTTGCAAATGGACGGCGGAGATTTGCAAATATTGTCGTTAGAAAATAATTTGCTTACTGTGGTTTACCAAGGAGCTTGTGGATCGTGTCCTAGTTCAACCATGGGGACATTAAAGGCTATTGAGAGTATCTTAAGGGATGAATTTAATCCTGAGATTACTGTTGAGACTGCTGCCATATAAGGGTTAATTTGAATGAGTAATACTACTGATTTTTCTGCTAAGAAATGTGTGCCTTGTGAAGGGATTGGTCGTTGTTTGACAAGGCAGGAAGTTTTAGAGTTTTTAGAAAACTGTCCTCATTGGAGCTTATCTGGTGATGATAAAAGTATAGAACGTTTATATGTTTATAGAAACTTTGTACAGGTTGTCGATATGATCAATCGTATTAAAGATATCGCTCAAGAAGAAGGACATCACCCGGATTTACATTTAACAGGTTTTAAGAATCTTAGGGTGGTTTTATATACGCATGCTTTAGGCGGAATTACTGAAAACGATTTGATTGTTGCCTCAAAGATCAATAAATTAGGTTAAACTTATGTTTAAAATTAATCGAAAATTAGAATACGCTTTAATATCACTGAGGCACATGAGTACAAAAGCTCCTGGCCAATTAACATCAGCTAAAGAGATTTGTGACATTTACCAAACACCTTTTGATCCAACCTCCAGAGTCTTACAGGTAATGGCTCAACACGAAATTGTTCGGGCAGAGCAAGGGGCTCATGGAGGGTATCAAATTTTAAGAGACCTTTCTAAGATATCTCTTTTTGAATTAACTCAAATGATTGAAGGGCCTATGCAGATTGTTAACTGTTTCCATGCTAAGAATTCCCACTGCGATATAACATCCAGTTGTAATGTTATTTCTCCCATGCTTAATCTTAATGAGAAGTTATCAGCGCTTTTTAAAACAATAAATGTCTTAGAATTAATTCAATCTCGAAATCAGGGTGAAGGTCAGATTCGAAGAAAACCGACTTCAGCTGTTTCGTCCAAATAAAAGGTAAGTTTCATGAGTGATGTTAATAAGCAAAAAGAATTAGATGAAAATACGCTCTCTGGCCAAGGAGAAGAATATAAGTATGGTTTCTTTACAGAGATTGAGACAGATACAATTCCTAAAGGTCTTAATGATGAGGTTATACAGTTAATTTCTTCTAAGAAGAAAGAGCCTCAATGGATGCTCGAATGGCGTTTAAAAGCCTTTCACCAGTGGCAGAAAATGCAAGAACCTAGTTGGCCGAACTTTGAATATGGACCTATTAATTATCAAGATTTCCACTATTACTCTGCTCCTAAACAGAAAAATGATAACCCTCAGAGTTTAGAAGAAGTAGATAAAGAGTTGTTAAGAACTTTTGATCGTTTAGGTATTCCTTTAACCGAGCAAAAACGTTTAACAGGTGTGGCTGTTGATGCTGTTTTTGATAGTATTTCTGTGGGGACAACACATAAGGAAGAATTAGCTAAGGTTGGAGTCATATTTTGTTCTATGTCTGAGGCGATTACTCATCATCCTGACTTAGTTCAGAAGTATTTAGGCTCTGTAGTTCCAGCTGCTGATAATTTTTTTGCTGCTCTGAACTCAGCTGTGTTTAGTGATGGTTCATTTTGTTATATCCCAAAAGGGGTACGTTGTCCGCTTGAGCTCTCGACTTATTTCCGTATTAATGCGGCTGATACAGGCCAGTTTGAGCGCACATTAATTGTTTGTGAAGATGATAGTTATGTGAGTTATTTGGAAGGTTGTACAGCTCCCATGCGCGATACTAATCAGCTGCATGCGGCCGTCGTTGAATTGGTTGCTTTAAATAATGCTGAGATTAAGTATTCGACTGTTCAAAATTGGTATTCGGGCGATAAGGAAGGTAAGGGAGGAATTTATAATTTTGTGACTAAACGTGGTAAATGTTTAGGAGTCAATTCTAAGATTTCTTGGACACAGGTTGAGGCTGGAAGCGCAATTACTTGGAAATATCCTTCTGTTATCTTGCAGGGAGATAATTCAAACGGTAAGTTTTATTCTGTTGCCCTTACAAACGGACGGATGGAAGCGGATACTGGAACCAAGATGATTCATATTGGTAAGAATACCAAGAGTACCATTGTCTCTAAAGGGATTTCTTCTGATAATTCTCATAACAGTTATCGAGGATTAGTTAAGATTATGCATTCAGTTGATGGTGCGAGGAATTTTTCCCAGTGTGATTCTATGTTGGTGGGAAATAACTGTTCAGCTAATACGTTCCCTTATATTGAGGTTAAGAATAACTCTGCAGTGGTTGAACATGAAGCGTCCACTTCTAAGATTAACGCGGAACAGATGTTTTATCTGCGATCAAGAGGGTTAGATTTGGAAGAGTCTATTTCTTTAATCATTAATGGCTTTTGTAAGGATGTATTTAAAGAGCTTCCTTTAGAGTTTTCTGTGGAAGCAGTCAGACTATTGCAGATGAAATTAGAAGGGAGTGTTGGGTAATGTTAGAAATCAAAGATTTACACGCTGGAATTGAAGGAAAAGAGATTTTAAAAGGGATTAACCTCTCTGTTAATGCCGGTGAGGTTCATGCCATTATGGGACCCAATGGTTCTGGTAAAAGCACCCTGTCAAAGGTCTTAGCTGGTCATCCTCAATATACAGTGACAGGAGGCAGTATTGATTATGATGTCAATTTTAAGAAACTTAATCTGGTCGCACTAGAGCCGGATGAACGAGCCAAAGAAGGTGTCTTTTTGGCTTTTCAATATCCTGTTGAGATTCCGGGAGTTCCCTCGTCAGTATTTTTAAGGGCCGCTTTTAATGCCATTTGTCGCCATCAGGGTGCTGAGGAAATGGATCCAATTGATTTTGATAAATATCTTCGTACAAAGATGCAGATCTTAAGCATGGATGATAAGTTTATCGATCGGCCTGTTAATGTTGATTTTTCAGGTGGTGAGAAAAAACGCAATGAAATTCTCCAAATGGCGGTTTTAAATCCACGTTTAGCAATTCTTGATGAGACAGATTCAGGCCTAGATATTGATTCAATGAAAATTGTCGCTGAAGGCGTTAATAAGTTAAGGAGTAAGAATAACGCAATTATCTTAATTACGCATTATCAGAGGCTTTTGAATTATATTCAGCCAGATTTCGTTCATATATTGCATGATGGAAAGATTATTAAGAGGGAAGGAAAAGAATTAGCTTTAGAGGTAGAAAACAGAGGATACGATTGGTTGATAAAATGATGATTAAGGAACAATTACCTTTAAAAATAGAAGGAATTGATGGGTACTTGGCTAAACTCATTTCAAACTCTCCTAGTTGGCTTAAAGACTTTCGTCAACGAGCTTGGGGTGAGTTTACTGAATTAGGACTTCCTACGGTTAAAGAAGAAGAGTGGAAATATAGTTCACTTATAGATTTATCTTCTAAGACTCACCAGATAGCCTCTCACCATAAGCTCTCAGAAGAAAAACAGTTTAACGCCTATTTGGATAGTGCTGATATGAATATTGTTTTAGTTAATGGCGTTTTATGGGGTGATTTATCGACCAAGAGGCATATTAAAGGATTGACTGTTAAATCTTTTTCCGATGCAGCCGTTCATTGTGCTGGGGAATTTAAAGACACTTTAATTAAACTGACAAGCAATGATCCTAAATCATTACTGTATTTAAATCACGCGTTGTTTTTAGATGGGGTATTTATAAAAGTTGAAGATAACGCTGTTGTGGAGCCATTAGTCCACATCATCCACCTTACAAGCAACATTGAGCAAGACACAATTGTTTTCCCAAGAAGTGTTATTCGAGTAGGCGTTGGTGCCAAGGTTTCTATTCTTGAAAGTCATATTGGTTTTACACCCAATTCCTATTGGAGTAATGCATTAACAGATATGTATATTGCGGAAAATGCTTATGTTGAATATTGCAAAGCAGAGGGAGAAGCCTCCCATGCAGTTCATACGGCGACAACTCGTATTTGGCAGGAACGTTCCAGCCAACTAGAAGCTTTCTCGTTTGCGCATAAAGCCAAGTTTGTTCGCAACAACCTAACAATTTTGCTTAAAGGTGAGGGGACCAATACCTTTATGAATGGCCTATATGCCATTGATACTAAGCAGCATGTGGATAATCATACGCTTTTGGACATTCAGCAGCCTAACTGTACCAGTTATCAGCTTTACAAAGGTATTTTAAAAGATTCCTCTCGTGCCGTCTTTAATGGGAAGGTTTTTGTTCATCCGGTTGCCCAGAAAACTAATGCGTATCAACTTAATAAGCATCTTTTATTGGGTAAGGAAGCAAGGGTTGATACAAAACCGCAATTAGAGATTTTTGCTGACGATGTTAAATGTACTCATGGGGCAACGATCGGTCAGCTAAGTGATGAAGAGATTTTCTACTTGCAAAGCCGTTGCA
>JBAXBI010000027.1:0-10256 GCA_037142055.1 Candidatus Omnitrophota bacterium
CCTTTGTTAAGGTAGCTTTCCCTGTAGGCGTATCGGAATAATTCAAAGTAGCCGAGGTAGCATCTGCAGTGGCCTTTACAGGAACGACATTGTACAAGAATGTCCCATCTGCTAAAACGACTGTATGGCCTTGTGGAATATCTAATTCATTGTCATCCGTATCCACCAAGGTCAGATGATCCGATTTCGAAAAGATTCCTTTAAGAACGTGATTTCCACTTTGCAAAGGATGCGTTGCATCATTAATTGTTGCCTTGATAGAGTTAAATGTCACAACATTAAGCACAGTGCCTACAGAATTACCCAAAGCAACACCAGGCTTCTTCCAACTCCAGGCCATATTAGGACTCCATGGCAATGAATTCGTTGAAGGAGCTGTCACTGTAGGGGCTACTGTTGTTGGAGCTGCTTTTGCAACAGGAACAGCATCTACTATTTTCTCAGCATTAACTGATATTGTTTTAGTAGGCTTTCCAGTTGGAGTATCTGAATATTTGAAAGTGGCAATATTTCCACTTTTATTGACAGAAGAAACAACATTATACAAAGTCTGCCCATTATCTAAGGTAACTGAATCCCCATCATAGATATCAAAAACATATCCACTTTCATCCATTAAGGATATGTATCCAGGATGATGGAAGATTGATTTAATTTGATGGCTACCATATTGGAATGGATGAGTTGCTGAATCAATTGTAGGTGTCCAACTCGCTGGAGCCACGAATTTAAATGGAGCAGCAACTACGTTGCCTACATCTCTTCCTAAATGCCAAACACTCCATTTGGTATTGATGTATCCTGCTGGCTGTGCCGCTGCCGTTGGCGCTGCTACTGCAGGAGCTGCTGGTCCTATCCAATTTTGTAAATTTCCTGCAATAGTCACAGCGGATGATTTAAGCGCTGTAACTTGTGGAATATTTTGAGCCATCCCATAGGCTGCACCTTTATTGATTCCTGCATTATTCATAGCAATTTTTGCAGTTGCCGCAGTACTTTTTAAAGATTTTACCCAACCTTCATGTCTCACTGGATTTTCATCAACCAATTTCTTTAACGCTGGACTATCGATTAACTTCTGAATGCTATCAGGATTAATAAGCCCACGTTGTACGCTATTTAAAGCGTTGATGGAATCTGTTATAAGTTGTGTCTCTTGAGCAGAAAATGCTGCTACAGGAGCAGATGGAACTCCATTGGTCACAGTTGCGAAAGTTGCTACTGGTTGACCGGTAACCGACGGCAAACTCGTAAGCCCAGGAACTCCTGGGAATTGGAATAAACCACCAGTCAGCCAATCCGTATTATTTTGATCAGAATTAAAGTTTAACGTATTAGCCGTCTGCTCTAATTGTCCTGCTAATGGAGCATTGGTGGCTCTTAAAGCATCGGCAGCATTTGCCAATGCATTAGACGCTGTTAATAAAGAATTTGCTGTATTTGTCGCTGGACCTACTGTCGTTGGAACACTGTTACTAGCTGTTGTCAATGCATCTGCGGCAGCTTGTAAATTTGTTGCAACTGCAGGCGGCGTGTTGGTCGGTAAAGTAGCAATCACAGCTTGCAAGTTTGTCGCACCATTGGTTAACACCAGCTCAGGTGGAACACTTAGTAAATTAAACCCATTTCCATTTGTTGGAAGCAATTCATTGGTTGGTGCCACCATAGGATTAGTAGGATTCAACACTGCATTGGTAGGATTCAACACTGCATTGGTCGGATTCAATCCATTGGTTGCATTAAGACCTAATCCTGGAGGTCCTTGTTGTGGAGCTACTTGACTGGGAGCTTGTCCATTAAAATGAACACCAAATAAAGCCCCTAAAATAGCACCAATAATTAGAATTACCGTCGCTACAACGGCATTACGTTTCCAACTATCTCCAAATAATTTATTTGCAGCATTAACAACTGCCTTCTGCGCTCCTGCTAACGCCGATGCTCCTGCTGCTGCAACGGCTGCTGCGGCAGATGCTGGAGACACCTTTGTTGCATTCGCTGCAGCTGCCTCGGCGGCTGCTCGAGCGGCTTCAGCGGCTGTTGCTGCTACCTTTAGGGCATCTGCATCGGCTTTCGCCTTCACTAAGACGGCGGCTGTTAATTTCTGATTATCAATTGCTTTTTGTAATCTTGTCTTTGCTGCTTTTGCTTGACTCTCAGCAGTTTTTGCTGCAGCTTCAGCGGCTGTCTTTGCTTTTGAAGCCCTCTTCGTTTTATATCCATCGGCAATACTTCTTAAATGTACCGCCAAAATATCTGCTCGCTCAGCAGCTGCTGTTAGACTTACCACACTCTTCTGAGCGGCGGCATCAGCGGCTTCTGCAGCTTTCAGCTGTTTATCAGCTTCTGCTGATAACTTCGCCGCTACATTAGCTTCTGCAGTTGCTTTCCTTAATGCAGCCCCTTCAGGTGTAAATGCGTTCACATTATCAATAGCTGCTTTCACAGCATCATTGGCTTCATCAACGTTATCTGAAGCTAAATCTACTGCTTTTTGAAGAGCTAAAACATCGGTTACACCAGCAGCTGTTGCAACGGCTAATGCTTGTCCTGCTGCTGTATAATCTGCTTGGGCTTGTGCCAAAGCCTTGTTAGCATCATCAAGCTCTTGCTTTACATCCGCAATTAATTTATCCTTTGTACCACCTGCAGCAATATGATCTTTTTCAGCTTTATCCGCAGCATTTTTCGCACGAACAAATGCCTTTTGAGCATCTTGAATTTTAGTATTAATTCCATCAACTATTCTTTGTGCGGCTTTTAATGCTTTAGCAGCATCTTCTGCTTCTGTTTTTTTGGTCGCTTCATCAGGAGTTCCTGTTCCCTTTACCGCTGCATAGGCAGCTGACTTTGCATTAAAATCAGCATCCAAAGCAGAAATTTTATTTGCGGGAGCCTTTAATGATTCTACCAACTCCCATAAGACGGCTCCTGCTTGTGCTAAAGCCAACTGTTTCTCTACTAATTTATCTGATAAACTAGGCAGCTTTGCCGCATTCACATCGGCTTCAGAGTTTGCTAACAAATTCTGAATATTCCCAAAAATTGCATTAGTCGTATCAACCTTCATCTTTATTAGATCTGCACTTGGATTAGCTGCAAGGATATTCTTTTGTTCTGCAGTAATGTAAGCATCTACGATACCCTCTAATTCTTTTCTTAATGCTTCTCGTACAACAGGATCACTAGTATTTTCAGCTGTAGTAATTTTAACTGCAAATTTACCAACCTGTTCTTGAAAAGGAACTCTCTTAAACTCGGCCGCTTCCATCTTGGCCTTAGCATTATCTGCCTTTGTCCTTAACCCTGTTGCTGCTTTTGCTGCTGCCTTTGAGGCTGCTATATTAGCTTTCGTTCGTATTAATTTAGCCTTCGTTGCTGCCTTGTTATATTCACTCTCAGCATCCGTTGCTAGCTTATCTGCATCGGCAAATTGTTTTCTGACATCTTCTAATTTTGCTTCCAAAGTATTATCGTTCATAGCATCGATAGCGCCTTGAACATTACCCAATACAACCTCTACCTGGTCTCTGCTTAATCTTGAAACTTTCCTAAAATAACTTCTTACTGCAACTTTAACACCTGCTTGTTCATTAAATGTACGCTCTGCATCATTAGAAACTTTGACATTCTTTCCATTGACCACCATCGCCATGTTCGTTGGAGCAACAGCCCCATTAGTTAGAACAGGCAAAACAACACCAGTCACAACAGGCGCTACCACATTGGTCACAGCCGGTATGGCATTAGTAACTGCAGGAACAAGCTGATCCAAAGAAACAGGATGTCCAATTAAAGATGATAAATATCCAATAATGGCACCAACGATCAAAATCACGGAAGCTATGACGACATTACGTTTCCAATTGTCTCCAAATAATTTATTGCCAGCATTAACAATCGCCTTCTTTGCGGCATTAAGAGCTGAAGCTCCTGCTGTTGCAAAGGCTGCTGTAGCTGATGTAGGTGAAACCTTAGATGCATTCGCTGCTGCCCCCTCTGCTGCTGCTCGGGCGGCTTCAGCGGCTGTTGCTGCTGTCTTTAATGTATCTGCATTGGCCTTGGCTTTCACCAGCGCTGCTGCTGTTAATACCTGATTATCAATCGCTTTTTGTAATACTGTCTTAGCACGCTTTACTTGACTCTCAGCCTTATTAGCGGCATCTTCAGCGGCTGTCTTGACTTTTGAGGCACGCTTGGTTTTATATGTATCAGCTATTCCTCTTAAATGAACGGCCAATATATCTGCTCGTTCAGCTGCTGCTGTTAGGCTTACCACATTCTTTTGAGCTGCAGCGTCAGCGACTTCTGCTGCTTTATATTGAGCATCCGCTTCTGCTGATAACTTTGCCGCTACATTTGCCTCTGCAGTCGCTTTCCTTAATGCTGCTCCTTCTGGTGTAAGCGCATTCACATTATCTATAGCTGTTTTTACAGCATCTTTAGCTTTATCAAGTTCATCTGAAGCTAAATCTACTGCTTTTTGAAGAGCTAAAACATCGGTTACACCAGCAGCTGTTGCAACGGCTAATGCTTGTCCTGCTGCTGTATAATCTGCTTGGGCTTGTGCCAAAGCCTTGTTAGCATCATCAAGCTCTTGCTTTACATCCGCAATTAATTTATCCTTTGTACCACCTGCAGCAATATGATCTTTTTCAGCTTTATCCGCAGCATTTTTCGCACGAACAAATGCCTTTTGAGCATCTTGAATTTTAGTATTAATTCCATCAACTATTCTTTGTGCGGCTTTTAATGCTTTAGCAGCATCTTCTGCTTCTGTTTTTTTGGTCGCTTCATCAGGAGTTCCTGTTCCCTTTACCGCTGCATAGGCAGCTGACTTTGCATTAAAATCAGCATCCAAAGCAGAAATTTTATTTGCGGGAGCCTTTAATGATTCTACCAACTCCCATAAGACGGCTCCTGCTTGTGCTAAAGCCAACTGTTTCTCTACTAATTTATCTGATAAACTAGGCAGCTTTGCCGCATTCACATCGGCTTCAGAGTTTGCTAACAAATTCTGAATATTCCCAAAAATATCATTGGTTGCAGTCACCTTCATCTGGATTAAATCAGCGCTTGGATTAGCCGCTAAAATATTCTTTTGTTCTGCAGTAATGTAAGCATCTACGATCTTTTCTAATTCTTTTCTAAGAGCCTCTCGTACAACAGGATCACTGGTATTGCCAGTTGTAGCAATTTTAACTGCAAATTTACCAACCTGTTCTTGGAAAGGAACTCTCTTAAGTTCAGCGGCTTCCATCTTAGCCTTAGCATTATCTGCTTTGGTTCTTAACTTGGCAGCCTCTTTTGCGGCTGTTGCTGCTGCCTTTTTATTAGCAGGAAATGCCAATAACTTCGCCTTTGTTGCGACTACGTTATAGTCATTCTCGGCATCAGTTGCGAGCTTATCTGCATCAGTAAATTGCTTTCTAACATCTTCTAATTTAGCTTCCTTAGTATTATCGTTCATGGCATCGATGGCGCCTTGAACATTGCCTAATACAACTTCTACTTGATCTCTATTAAATCTTGAAAGCTTCCTTAAATAACTTCTTAATGCGGATTGAACTCCTGCCTCTTCATTAAATGTACGACCTGCCTGATCTTCTACTTTAAGGGTTTTTCCAGCAACGTTTAATACCACCATCGCGTTGTCTAAATTTAGTTGCTGAGTAGTAGACTCGATCATAGCTGGATTGCCTGTAGTTGTAAAACCAGGAACTCTATTGAATGGGTTTGGTTGTGTTGCCAAAGCTCCGCCAGAGAAGTACTTTCTTGGGATCATCTGACCACTTAAAGGATCTGGTTCTTCCTTAATATAGTTATAAACACCCTTTTTAAAGGCCTGTAAATAACGCTGATAAATTTGATCATTGTCTTTAGGATTTTGTAATTCAACACCTTCGCCTGCAGTTCTATTCTTATTAACATACACCTTGCTTAAAAGGTGCATAATCAAACGTTGTTTAAACCAAGAAGCTAAAATCATGGATTGATACATCTGACGAAGTTGTAAAAAATTCTGACCTTCATTGACTTCTTTTTCAATGGCAGGTAAAACGATCTGACGCACGACTTCAGAAGAACTACGATTGACTTGTTTAACTTGAGAATCCAAACCGCTTAAGCCCATTTTCTGAGAATTCGCGTTTTTATCTAAAGATAAATAATCTTCTTCCATCATAACCTTCAAATGACTATCTACGATCATCGCCACGTTACCCTTTTCAAAAATGGTGGCTTTATCCGGCATAATCCATACTTTATTAAAAGTATTGACTGGAACATCCTTAACACCTTCCGCACGTGCACGATCATAAATCTTGTTCCAAAATTTCTTACCTAACTCATCTTCTGGATATACTAAGGAAGCTGTTAATTGCTTTAAGATATAATCCTGCCCCAACATATCACGGCCCATTTCTGTAGCAGCGAAATTGCTAGGAATAATACGATTTCCTTCATATGGAGAAAGGTTAACCCACATATCCTTTTCTGAAGTAGTTAATGACGCCAGAAAGTAGCTGATTAACTTATGATAGGAATCCTTCTTCTGATCCATATTCATAGAGTTTTGCCCTGGATCAATAAGGAAATTAAATGCCAGTGGATTATTAGGATCAATTTTTATACCCTTAATAATAGGGGGTAAAAATTGGCTGGTCATTTTGACCATGCTCCCAGGCACAGGCAAGTTCAACGCTTGCGCATACACCCTTTGTGAAGGCATCACACTGGTAGTTATGAAAGCCGTCAAGACTACCATAATGGCGCCACGAAATAGGCTGCTAAAACGTCTTTCTTTAGTTGAGGTAAACATATCTTTTCTCCATTTATCAGTGAATAGGGTTTTGGTATATCTTAAGTGAAGAATGCCATATATATAGGCCATTGTCAAGTGCCTGCACAATTATTTTAGGAAGCGCTTTCTTCCTCGAAGAAAAAAATATTTTACTAGAATTTTTTATTAATTATGCGAGTTTTTTTCTAAATTAGGTGGTATTGAGGAATTGTGTTTCGTAAAGGCGGCGGTATAAAGGACAGGTAAAAAGAAGCTCATCATGCTTGCCTAAGCCCACAATACGGCCCGCTTCTAGGACCACAATCTTATCGGCTTTCATGATTGTGGATAACCTGTGGGCAATGGCAATAACGGTACGGTTTTTCATTAAGGTATCTAAGGCTTCTTGAACGATTTTCTCGGATTCAGAATCTAATTGGGAGGTAGCTTCATCTAATATAAGGATTGGTGGATTCTTTAAGATGGCCCTGGCAATCGTTAAACGTTGCTTTTCACCGCCAGAAAGCCTAAAACCACGATCCCCTACCATGGTTTCATAGCCCAAAGGCATCTTTTCAACAAAATGATCAGCAAACGCCATTTTTGCCGCGTGTTTAACTTGTTCCAAGGTTACATCAAAGGTACCATAGGCAATATTATTACGTACCGTATCATTAAATAAAATAGCTTCTTGGGTCACAACGCCTACTTGACCTCTTAAGGACTTAAATGAGACTTCTTTAACATCTACCCCATCGAAAGAAATCTTGCCACGGCTTGCATCATAAAATCTGGGAATTAAATTAACCAAGGTAGATTTACCACTTCCAGTGGGCCCTACAATAGCTACCAATTCCCCTTTCTTAATCGTCAAACTCACATCATGCAAAACATCGCCTGAGGTGGCATCATAGGCAAACGATACATTTTCCAATAGGATCTTCTGCGCTAACGGAGCCAATTCCGCAGCTGTCGTTTTTTCAACAACGCTTGGTTTGGTATCTAAAACTTCATAGATACGAACATTGGCTGTTAAAGCTTGCTGAATGATCGCTTGAACATTGGCCAATTTCTTAATAGGACGGATGACTTGAAGAATAGAAACCAAGGACAAGGAAAAAACACCAAAAGACAAACGGCCATCTAAAACATCACGACCTAAGATTAGAATAGCTACCACGCCACAAATTGCTCCAATTAACTCCGTAATGGGCCCTAAAAGAATCAAATTCTTTAAACCCTTCATGCGCAGTCTATAGAAATCTTGATTCTGTTGATTAAACCTTTTAATCTCATAACGTTCTGTGCCAAAAGCCTTTAGAATTCGCACACCTGAAATTGTTTCATATAAATGAGAATTAATATCCGCCATTTTCTCCTGCTGGCCTTTGGCAAGTTTTCGTAGTTTCTTGCCAATAATACTCATGGGGATCGCAATCGTCAAAGACATCAAGAAAATCAACAAGGTCCCGCGAACATTAAAAGTGAAAGCCAATGACAAAAAGATAAGAATCAAAATCGGTTGTCTAAACAAATCAGTTACAGCATAGGAAACAGCATTCTCGATAACTGTCACATCATTGGTAATTCGAGAGATTAGTTCACCAGTTCTTTTTTTACTAAAATAATCAAGAGAAAGAGTTTGAATACGTTCAAATAATTTTGAGCGCACATCGCGCATGACGCGCTGAGCCACATCGTTCATATAATAGTCTGAAGCAAAAGCAACTACCTGCTTAATAGCAAATACCGCTAGAAAGCTAAGTGGAACAATAATAAATAGTTTATGGTTATCAACGGAATTAAGATAATCGACGATGGAAACAATAACCGCGGGAACTTTATTAGGAAGAATAATTTTCTTATTGGTAAAAATTCGATCAATCACCGGCAGCATCAAAGTCAACTGAACCCCTTCAAAAACGGAGGACAGCATAATGAAACAAATCGCCGTAACAAATCGTTTGGTATGGTCTTTAGTAAAACGTAATAATTTTAAATAATTTTTTATCATTAATGGCAAATGATACTATGGGGTTTGACTTTTGTCGAGGGCTTTGTTACTATCCTTAACATGAAAAAAATAAACTTAGCACTCATCGGTTGTGGCTTCTTAGGAACACGTCATCTTAAAACACTGCACGCCCTTAAAAACAAAGTCAATATTGTAGCGATCTGTGACCAAAACCTTAATCAAGTCAATCTTTTAGGTAAGCAATACCGTATTGATGTGGTTGAAGATTACCGCCAACTTATAGGAAAAGTTGATGCTGTCAGCATTTGCACCCCCACCATCACCCATGCACAAATTGGACAATTCTTCTTAGAAAATAAAATACATACATTCATTGAAAAACCAATTACCTACACCTTAGATGAAGCAGAGATGTTAATTGCCACAGCCAAACAAAACAATGTCAAACTTCAAGTAGGACATGTGGAACGTTTTAACAGCGCCTTCCAAGCGATCGCACCACTGGCCGCTCATCCTTTATTTATCGAATGTCATCGTTTGAATCTTTTCCCAAATCGTTCCTTAGATATTGGGGTGGTTATGGATTTAATGATCCATGATATAGACATCATCTTAGGGCTTGTGCAGTCGACCATTAAAGATATTCAAGCTGTTGGAATTAATGTTCTAACCGACAAAGAAGATATTGCGAATGCTCGTATCACCTTTACCAACGGCTGTGTCTGCAATATCACCTCGAGTCGAATTTCACCTGAGGTTACCCGTAAAATCCGTATGTTTATCAAAGATGCCTATATCTCCCTCGATTATGCTAAACAGGAAGCTTTTATTTATTCTAAAGATTCCAAAGGGATCCATAGAAAATCCCTCCCCATCGAGAAAGAAGAACCTTTAAAAAAAGAACTAGAACATTTTCTCGATTGTATCTACGAAGATCGAAAACCTTTAGTGTCGGGTATTGAAGCCAAAGAAGCCCTTAAGGTTGCTTTAGACATCACCCAAAAGATTTGGGAACACAAAAGAACTGTTGATAACAATAATCTAAAATAATCCATGTTACCAAAGAAGCATCTTTTAATTATTGCCGGTGAAGCTTCTGGAGACTCTCGAGCAGCAGAACTAGTAACCGCCATCAAAACCATTAATCCTTCTGTTACCTTTTCAGGTGTCGGAGGCGACAGCATGCAAAAAGCTGGCGTTGAGCTTTTCGACCATATCACTTCCCTTGCTGTTATTGGAATTGTCGAAGTGTTAAAGAATTTTGGTCGTATTAAAGGCGTCTTCGAACACATTCTCTATGAAGTTGATAAACAAAAGCCTGATGCCGCCATTCTCGTTGATTATCCTGGTTTTAATCTGCGATTAGCTTCTGAACTTAAGAAACGATCCATCAAGGTCATCTATTATGTCAGTCCTCAAGTTTGGGCTTGGAGAGAAGGACGTATTGAAAAGATCAAAACAATTATTGATCGAATGATGGTGTTTTTCCCTTTTGAGAAA
>JBAXBI010000028.1:0-10198 GCA_037142055.1 Candidatus Omnitrophota bacterium
TTCCTAAAAGATTCGGCATGTAGGCGGATATAAATTCTTGAAGCTTATTAAAATTCGCCAACGAATCAATTCTAATTTGAGTAGTGGAGTCATCTGCAATATCTCTTAAAACACGTTCTGTAAGAGTCAGCTCTTGATGAAGAATTATGGGTGCAGGAAGCGAAAGAGACTTTTGAGATACTTTTTGCCAAGTCAGCTCAAGATAGTTTAAGTCAGTTGCAATATCTTGATCGCTAGATTCTTCGGCACTAGTTCGAATAATTAAGTTGCCAAGGAACTTAGGCGATAACAAACACTCAACACGCTTTTTAATCAGTGTTCGACGTGTTTCATCAGTAATTTTCTGGGAGATACTAATTTGATTATTTTGTTTATCTTTGGGTAAATAGACAAGATTACGTCCTGCGATGCTGATATGCGTTGATAGCCTTGCACCTTTGGTACCTAAAGGATCTTTAAGAACTTGAACCATAATCGTTTGCCCATTGAAAAGGCATTTTTCAATGGGATGTTCATCTGTTTGAAGAACATCAGCAATATGAATGAATCCGGATTTATCAAGTCCGATGTCTATGAATGCGGATTGCATACCTGGCAATACCCGGATGACTTTGCCTAAATAAATATTACCGACATAACTATGATGCTGAGCTCTTTCGATGAGAAGCTCTTGAACCTCGGCTTGCCAAATGAGGGCAACTCGAGTTTCTTGTGGTGAACAGTTAATTAGAATTTCTTCATTCATAGATTTTTCCTTTTTTTAATAGTATACCCATACATCCCTAAAGCAACAAGTTATCCTTTACCAACCAACCCCCGAGCAGCTTCGATCGCTTTATCAAGATTTGAACAAATATTTTCATGGCCAATTTTATCAATAAATTCCATTTTATTTAAAAGCTCCACCAGCCTTGGAGATGCTCCATAAATAATAACCTTTGTCTTATCCCTTTGTGCGTTCTCAAACAAATCTTCCAAGGCCCGCAAGCCGGTGGCATCGATGGTAGGTACATGTCTTAACCCTAAAAGCAGCACCTTTGGTTTGCGTTGGATTTCACGAAGCATATCCCGAAATTTATCCGCAGCACCAAAAAAGAAAGGTCCACTAATTTCAAAAATCTCAACTCCTGGCGGAACCTCTTGTCTGAGCATAGAATTGGGATCTTCGTCAAAATTCTCCGTAATATAATCGACTTCACTCACTGCAACCACTCGATGCATAAATAAAAAGGATGCCAAGACAACCCCCACCTCAATGGCAACGGTCAAATCTACAAACACAGTTAAGAAGAATGTAACTAACAAAACTAGAACATCGCCTTTTCTAGTCTTAAGCATCTTAATAAACAAATGCCATTCGCACATATTGTAAGCGACTACAATCAAAATACCAGCGAGCGTTGCCATAGGGATAAGAACTACATATTTCCCAAAGAATAACAGGCACAGTAGGACTACTACGGCATGGATAATCCCCGCAAAAGGCGTCTTGCCTCCATTTTTAATATTGGTGGCTGTACGGGCAATGGCCCCTGTCGCAGGAATACCGCTAAAAATAGGACAAACAATATTAGCCATACCTTGAGCAATTAATTCCATGTTAGAACGATGTTTACGGCCGGTCATACCATCCGCTACCACGGCAGACAATAAAGATTCGATACCCCCTAATAAAGCAATCGTCAGTGCTGGTGAAGATAACTTCACCAAGATCTCCCAATTAATTTTTGGAATACTCGGATGCGGAATACTGTTAGAAACAGCTCCAAATCGAGAACCAATAGTATCAACTGACAAACCAAAAACATGCACTAAAATCGTTGTCAAGACTACCGCAATCAGCGGCCCTGGGAACCGACGGGTCACCTTAGGCCACAAAACAATAATCGCAATGGTAATAACCCCCAATATCAAAGACCACGAATTATATGTATAGAGATTTTGAATGTAGACTAACCATTTAGGAAGAAAATGATCCGGCAAAGATGCTATGGACAGGCCAAAGAAATCTTTAATTTGCGTGGTGAAAATAATAAGCGCAATACCTCCTGTAAATCCAACGGTCACCGGATAAGGAATAAACTTAATCATATCGCCTAAACGACTAACCCCTAGAAGAATCAAAAGAACACCAGCCATGATCGTCGCTAAAGCCAATCCTTCATAACCATACTTCTGGACAATGCCAAAAACAATAACAATAAAAGCGCCAGTGGGCCCTCCAATTTGCACACGACTTCCACCAAAAGCTGATATCAAAAACCCTGCTATCACCGCTGTAATAAGCCCCTGCACCGGAGTAACTCCAGAGGCTATGGCAAAAGCAATCGACAACGGTAAGGCAACAATTCCCACAATGATCCCCGCCAAGAGATCTTTAGTAAATAATTCTACTGAATAACCTTCCTTTAAGACTGTAATTAATTTTGGTTCAAAATCTGTGTTTTTCATAAGTCTCATTTTCTAGAATATAAGATTTCTACCCTTACATTCACATTAGGGTATTTAAACTTTGGAGATTCTTCTGTGCAGGCAAAATATTATCTTATTGCGGCAGAATGAAAAATTGTTGCTATTTTCTATTACCCCTTATTCAGCGACTCATTCTCTTACCAATATTCTTATCTTCCCAAACTGTTTAAAACAGTCTCAGTTTTCTTTAACCTTTTACGCAACATTTCCGCAATAGGACGAAGAACATGATAAATATCATGATCCTCGATATCGTAATAAATGACCGTACCCTCTTTCTTAGTTTTTAAAATACCCGCTTCCCTTAAAATAGTTAAATGCCTCGAAAGGCTTGATTGTTGTATGCTTAAAGTCTTAGCAATGCTATTAACGTTTTTCTCCCCATTCTTTAGAAGTTCAATAATCTGAAGTCGTAATGGATGAGCCAACGCCCCTAAAAAATCTGACTTAATTTTATATGCAAGTTCGTTCATAGTGATATATATTACAATATTCGATTATATGAATACATAAGCACATGTCAATAAAGATTAAACAATTACCGGAGTAGGTTTATCCTATTACTAATTGCGTTTTTCTTTTTGTAGAAATTTATTAGTTACTCCCTATAATAGGGGCTCATGAAATTAAATATCCTGCGTTCCATATTCGGCTATGATTCCTTCAGGCCCCTGCAAGAGGCCTGTATTCAATCCGTTTTAAATAAAAAAGATTCTCTTCTTATTATGCCCACCGGCGGGGGAAAATCACTTTGTTATCAAATCCCAGCGCTGATGCTTCCAGGATTAACGGTAGTCATTTCTCCTTTAATTTCCCTGATGAAAGACCAAGTGAGCCAACTTAAAAACTTAGGGGTTGAAGCGGAAGTGTTAAATAGCACCTTGACCTGGGATGAATATGACTTTAATAAGGAACAAATCCTATCAGGAAAAACAAAACTCCTTTTTCTAGCGCCTGAAACATTATTTAAAGAAGACATTCTGCAGATGCTTGGCTCCTGTTCTGTTGACTGTATCACTATTGATGAAGCACATTGTATTTCTGAATGGGGCCATGATTTCCGTCCTGAATACCGCAGGATTCGTGATTTACGAGAACTATTTCCTAATGCAGTTTTTCTTGCCGTGACCGCAACCGCCACTCCACGCGTTCGCCAGGATATTATCACCAACTTAGCTTTAAAGAACCCCCGTGAATTAGTGGCCAGTTTTAATCGCGATAATTTATTCTATGAAGTTATTCCCAAAGGCCATCCCAGCGATCAAACAATTGAATATATAAAAAAATTTAAAAACCAAAGCGGGATCATCTATTGCTTCTCACGTAAGCAGGTGGATAGCCTTACAAAAGAACTCAATGACTCTGGGTTTAAAGCCCTCCCCTACCATGCGGGACTTTCCGATGAAGTTCGCCATCGAAACCAAGAATTATTTATCCGAGATGATGTCCCTATCATGGTCGCTACCATTGCCTTTGGCATGGGGATTAATAAACCCAATGTACGTTTTGTCGTCCATTATGATCTTCCTAAAAATATTGAATCCTATTATCAAGAAACAGGACGTGCAGGTCGTGACGGCTTGCCTTCCCAATGCCTTTTGCTCTTTAGTGCCGGCGATGCTGCCAAAATTAAATATTTCATCGATCAAAAGACTGACGAAAGTCAAAAGCGAGTGGCACAGAACCATTTAAACACCATCATCGCCTATGCCCTAAGCCGTAAATGTCGCCGGATACCGCTGATTACCTACTTTGGAGAAAATTACACGATTGAAAATTGTGGCTTATGTGATAACTGTGTAAAGCCACCAGAGGCAACATTGAATTTAACCGTCCAGGCTGTCAAATTCCTGCAGTGCATCTCTGAGACAGAGGAACGCTTTGGAGCCTTGCATATTATTAATGTTCTGCGCGGAAGCGAGTCGGAGAAAATATCAAACTATAACCATCAACACTGTTCCACCTTTGGTACAGGACGTGATTGGTCGATCAAGCAATGGCAGAATTTAACTCATCAATTACTCTCCCATAATCTTCTCAGTAAAAGCGATGACTACGGAGTCTTAAACCTAACACAGGGCTCCTACGAACTTCTAAGCAATAAGAGACCCTTCGAAGGCTATCTTCTTCAGGAGGACACAACACCTTCTAAAGTTGCCCGATTCAGACAAAGCGAAGCTTATGATACAACCCTGTTTGAGAAATTACGTTCTAAACGCAAGGAGCTTGCAGATAAGATGGGACTGCCTCCCTACATTGTTTTCTCCGATAAATCTCTCATTGATATGTGTCATCGAAAACCAAAGACCAAGGCGGATTTCTCAGAAGTTTTCGGTGTAGGAGAACAGAAGCTAGAGAAATTCAGCAGCACATTTCTCCAGGTCATCAACAGCTAAACTCTTCCCCTTCTCTGTAATCGTTTTAATTAATTCTATAAAAGAATTTAAACAACCTCTTTGAAGAGATAAATTTAGCGAATAACAAGATCGAAATTAATGACTTTTGACTAGATAAACAGCACCTAAAACAACGGCGTCGTCACCTAAACTCGACTGGAGAATACGGCAGGTGTTAAAACCCTTAAAGAATGGGTCGCTGGCTAAGGCTTTTTCAATGATAGGAATCATAAAGAAACCACACGCTTTAATAACTCCTCCCCCAAAAACAATCGCTTGAGGATTAAAGATATGATTAATTGAAACACAGGACTGGCCTAATACGAGGGAAGCTTGCTTGATGACCGAGGAAACCACAACATCCTTCTTTTGCAAAGACTCCTTAAGAACACGGCTTTTAATGGTCGTCAGTGAACCATTATTCAATTCTTTGACGATACTTTTACGCCCTTTCTTAATAAGCGCCCTAATATCTCTTTCCATCGCCCAACGACTGGTGAGCGCCTCCAAACAGCCGTGATTACCGCAATGGCATAAAGGCCCGCCCACCTGCATAATCATGTGCCCTAATTCTGTTGCAGCGCCTTGCGTCCCAAGAAGAAGATTGCCATCAGTTAAAACTGCACCACCCACTCCGGTCCCAGGAAAAATTCCAACGACTTGGTTTAAGCCATGGGCCACTCCCAACCAAGCCTCTCCCAAAAGACCCGCATTGACGTCGTTAGTCATGCTAATTTTAGTTCGATACTTCTTCTTTAATTGGGCACTTAAAGGAAAACCCGTTAGATTTATATTTGGAGCAGCTAGTATATAATCCTTCTTGGTATCAATAATTCCCGGAACTCCTAATCCAATGCCTAAGATTTGGGAATTTTTCAAATTAACCGATGCCTTTAATTCCTCAATCAACTCAACCAAGCACGCAAAAATAGTCTTAGGATTGGCCTTTGCAGGAGATGCAATCTTTGCGCGAGAGAGAATTTTCCCTCTCTCGGTTACAACCGCCCCTGCTATCTTTGTACCACCTATATCAATTCCGATAAAATAACTCATATGATTAAAAATGAAGCACCCAAATTCTAATGCGTATAGTGATTAATAAAATACTCTTGCGCACCAAAAGAGGTCTCATTCTGGGGTAAGCGTACATACTTCTTATCTTTTTTAAGTATCCGCGTCTTAAGACTATCTTTGAAATAATTATCTAAGATAAACTGTAAATGGTTCTTGATTTCAGGCTTGGTGATTTCAAATAACAGCTCCACTCGCCGATCGAAATTACGTGTCATCCAATCAGCAGAAGACAAATAAACTCGAGGAGCGCCATTATTATGAAAAACAAAAATTCGCGAATGTTCCAAGAACTGCCCGACGATACTTTTAACCTCAATATTTTCGCTTAAGCCCTCAACGCCTGGAATCAAACAACAAATTCCCCGGACAATAAGTTTAATCTTGACCCCCGCTTGGGAAGCCAAATAAAGCTTATCAATCATTTGCACATCTTCTAAAGAATTAAATTTAGCCATAATCAGGCCATTTTTATGTTTGCTCTGCTGCTCGATTTCGTGGTCGATTAAATTGAAGAAATATTTACGTAAATCATAAGGAGAAGAAATCACCCTCTTCCAAGGGCTCGGCTGGGAATAGCCGGTGATAACATTAAAAACGTCGGCGACGTCACGGGCAAAATCATCATTGGCGGTAAAATAGCCGATATCCGTATAAATGCGCGCTGTCTTTTCATTATAGTTGCCGGTTGAGAGATGAACATAACGACGAATACGCCCCTCTTCCCGTCGGACAATCAAGGTCATTTTAGAGTGTATCTTAAGACCTGCAATCCCATAAATAACATGACAACCCGCTTGCTCTAGCTCCCGTGCCCATTGGATATTCTTTTCTTCCTCAAACCTAGCCTTGATTTCAACAACCACCGTCACCTGCTTGCGACGGGCGGCCGCCTCCATCAAAGCCTTAATAATATTAGAGTCCTCATTAGTGCGATAGAGCGTCATTTTAATGGCCAAGACATCGGGATCTTTTGCAGCCGTTTGAATCAAATCCTCCGTCGGGTAGAATGATTGGAATGGCATATGGACAATAAAATCTTCTTCCTTTATTTTATCAAAGATGTTTTCATAAGCAATCTTGGACGGCACATAACTACCAAAGCGTACACCGGGACGGTCAATACTGCTGGCCATCTCATAAAAGAAGCTTAGATCTAAATCAGAGGGGACGAATACTATTTCTTCCTTTAAGAAATTAAGGCCCTTGCAAAGAGTGTCTACCAATTCCTCATTGGCTTGCTGTTCCATTTGAACATAAACTGTCTTAGCACTCGTTCGCTTCTTTAATTCTTTTTCCATGGCCTTAAGTAAATTAGGCGCAAACTCTTCATCAAAAGCAATCTCGCTGTCCCGCAGCAGACGGAACTCAGAAGAGGCTTGAATCTTATAGCCCTTAAAGAATTCTTTGAGGTTATCCTTAATAACATCATCAATTAAAATGAAATCAAATTCCTCCCCTTCTGAAGGGAGCTTAAGAAGTCTGGGAATGGATTTAGGCACCGGTATAATTGCTAAATGATTGGTATCCCCTCGAGCAATGGAAACTGCAAAGGCAATTGTTTTGGAAGGCAAAACAGGAAATGGATGCCCCTGATCGACGGCCATAGGAGTAATAATAGGATAGAGTGTTGTATCAAAATAACGCTTCACATGCTTTCTCTGCGCTTCTGTAAGCTCCTCAATCCTCTTTAAATAAATCTTGTTGGCTTCTAAGGTTGATCTAATTGAACCGGTATAGGTCGTATAAAGGGCTTTAACTAAACTATCTGCCTGCCCCTTGATTTCCATAAAAATATCATGCGGCACAGTCCCGAACTGATCTTTACGGTTATAGCCCGAGTCTAAGAGCTTTTTAACAGCCGCCACACGCACCATATAAAACTCATCGAGATTACTTGTAAAAATACCCACGAATTTTAATCGTTCAAGCAAAGGATTGCGTTCATCAGCGGCTTCTTCCAACACCCGATTGTTAAACTCCAACCAACTAAGGTCTCGATGGATATATTTATCTTTCAGTTCCATCTCTAATCCTGACTTTTAACTATTAAGGTCAATTTATTTCCCGTGATTTCTTCAAGAAACTCTTTTTTCTCAAAGAAATTTACTTTTTCTAACAGAAAATTCTCCTGTGTGAAAACCACAATCGTTGCATCCCCGCTGGCATTAAATTTGACCTCCAAGCGCTTGGCCTTCTGTTTATGGGAACGATCCAAGGCATTGGCAATACGCAACAAAGCACTTAATTTCTGAACCAGAATCTGCTGATGGGAAGAAAGAGAATTATAACCCAAATGAGTTTTAAGCGGAGCTGAACGCCTGTGGTAACGAGCGATACACGCTATAATGTTAATCTCATCTTCAGTTAACCGAAATAAATTCGATGAGCTGATAATATATTCACTATGTTTGTGATGCGCACGGTTATTAATGAACATCCCCAAATCATGTAAATACGCCGCTAAAATCAAATACAGTCTATCCTGCCCATTTAATCCTAAAATATCCTTAAAAGCTGCAAAGAGTTGCTCTGTAATAAAAGCTACATGTTTGAGATGATCTAAATCCATCCCATATTTCCGGCAGAGAAAATGCGCTACCGAAACCAACTGGCTTAACCTGTCTGTTTTTTCAGACGCCTCCAGACGAAACAGTTGATTAGCCAAAATCGCCTCCGACAAAGAAGCTTCAAGAATATAAACATAATCATTTTTAGTAAGCTTAAGAAGTGTGTTTAAAATAATCGAAAAACCTACAATCGTCGTTGATATGTCTACGGGGATATCATAGGTTCTGGCTATCTCCTCCGGGTTCATCTGACGAAGTCGAGACAAAAACTCTTGAGCTTCAGAGGATTTAAACTTAAAGAAATCTGAATCTCGTCGCTTATTAGGCAAGACATTTTGAATAAACACTGAATAATTCTCATCAATGAGAATAATGTCATCAATCGCAAGACCAGGATTATTTTTCTTAATAAATAAAATCTCATTCTCTATATACTCTTCCGTTGCCTCATGCACTTCCTGCATAGAGCCATCGAGATTCTCCATAAATTGCGACAAACGTAGGGTCCCTATAGGAAACCCAATGTTCATCAATGTCAGCCCCTTGGCCATTACCGACATATCCAGGCTTCCTGCGCCTAATTCTGCAATAAGTAAATTTTTTTCTGATACTGGATAGGTTTTCTTTAATTTGTGGGAGAGAAAATAATCAATGTAATAAACCACATCCCCCGCATTAAGAACATCAATCTTAAAAGAAGTCTTACGTAGGACCGTATCTAAGAAAATGTCTTGATTGCGAGCCTCCCTGACTGCCGTGGTAGCAATGACCGTCACATCGGAGACATCGTATTCTTTTAAAGTTTCTTTATATTTTTGTAAGACAGAGGCTGTTTGATTGATAATTGTCTGTGGAATACGATTTTTAAGGAAAACATGGCGGCCTAAAGGAATGGGATTCTTTAAAGATTCAATAATCTTAACATCTTCCCCGTGACGCTCCCCGATTAGCAACTTCGTTGAGGATGAACCTATATCGATAACTCCTGCACGCATAAAACGTCCTTTCAAACCTTCAAAAAGTATACCATATCACAGGGGAAATAAAACTGACAATTTTTCTGATAAATTTCCATACCTACCGATAGATACCCGAGCGGCAGATATAAAAATCATGACTAGATGTTTTTTGCAGCAGCTTAACTACACCTTAGACCTTAGCCAAGGTAATCTCTGGTTCTTTGCCTGAATTAATCCCAAGAATCATTGATGGGTTGGCGATAGGAATAATTTTGATAATTATAGGTACAACACCCAAGAAATCTCCGCGTTGAAACTGAGCCACCATAGCAGGGTCAAGTTTAACTATCGATGAGATCCCGCCAGCTGACGGATCTTTGGCAATATCCAACCCCATCTTCTTACCATTTAAGTCGATACCACCATTTGCCGTGCTCCCTAATAATATCTCTTTAGGAGGAACACGAAATACCATGGCAGGGTTAAGTTTAACTCCCGATGATATGAAAGCTATCATCGCTGAGTTTGTGGTTTTTACGTCGGCTTGCTTAGCGAGTTCTTCTGCTTTCTTTTTATATAACTCAAAAACCGCATTGGGAGAAAAATTACCAGCCAATTCCTGACGTATGAACCCTCTATCTGCTGAATAAATATTAAAATTAGCAACAACTCCCCTCACTTTCTCCAGAGGGCCTTCAAAGGTGATCGTAAATGCAGGCCGTCCTTTTTG
>JBAXBI010000029.1:0-10187 GCA_037142055.1 Candidatus Omnitrophota bacterium
GCCCGGGACAAAACCCAGCCAAACCCCATCCAATACCAAATATGGCCACCCCAAAAATCAAAGGAGCATCAATATTACTTTTACTTGGCATATTAAAATTATCACATAAAATTGGCTTTGAACAACGCCTAGCCCAAAAATACCCTACACTTGAAACAACTAATGCACCCGCCATCACAAAAGCTAAGGTTGGATCAAAGCAACCAAAAATATCTAAGAAACCCATCACCTTCTGAGGATTAACCATCCCTGAGATAATTAAACCTAACGACATTATAATGCCACTTATGAAAGATATAATAATTTGCATATTAACCCCCAAACATTCTCTTTAATAAAACGGTTAATATGCCCATCCCCATAAAAACAATCGTTGCTACAATGGATCGCCTGGAGAACCTTGCTATCCCACAAATACCATGGCCACTAGTACAGCCATTACCAGCAACGGTTCCCACGCCAACCAAAAGTCCAGCGACAATTACCACGCCCCATGAAGCGTTTATCGAAACTTCAATAGGGTGTTTCAACTGATATAAAAAACCACCTAGCACAAGCCCCACAACAAAAGCAATACGCCACCCAAAATCATTATCAGGTTTTGCTAATAACCTCGAAGCTATTCCGCTAATTCCCATAATCCGACCATTAAACCAAAACAAAAGCACGGCAGCTACTCCTATAAGCGCCCCACCTAAGAGACCGTTGAGATATGAAACATTCATCTTCTATACCACCTGACTTGCAATAAAGGTTTGATACCCGCCTGATAGATTACGACACTTAAATCCATGCTGGATTAAAATCCGACACGCTAAATATCCTCGCAACCCAACCTGACAATAAACAAAGTAAACTTTCTCTTTAGATAATAATTTTAATTGATCTCTAAGATTATCGAGTGGAATATTAACAGAACCAGGAATCATTCCTGCCTGATTTTCTTTAGTTGATCTTACATCCAAAATAACCTGATCTGCCCCCGGAGTCACCATGTCAATGCTATGGCAATTGACCACATCTCCTTTAAGCATATTAGCCGCAACAAACCCTAAGAAATTTACTGGATCCTTAGCTGAGCCATAAGGCGGAGCATAGCAAAGTTCCAAATTTTCTAAATCATAAACTGTCATACCAGCTCTTAATGCCACGGCTAGGACATCAATACGCTTATCTACCCCTTCTTTCCCCACTGCTTGAGCCCCTAAAATCTTCCCACTCTTTGGATCAAACAATAATTTCATGCTAATTTGCGTTGCACCAGGATAATAACCAGCATGATTATTAGAATGAATATAAACCTTCTCATAGGGAATATTCATTCTCTTTAAGATTCTCTCATTAACTCCTGTCATGCCAATTGTTAAATCAAATAATTTACATATTGCTGTCCCTTGCGTTTTCTTATATCTGGATTCACGTCCCAAAATATTATCTGCCGCAATTCTTCCCTGCCTATTCGCTGGGCCTGCTAATGGAATAAGTGCTTTTGTACCGGTGACAAACTCATCAACCTCAATCGCATCTCCTATAGCATATACGGAAGGATCACTCGTTTGCATCTGGTCATCAACCACAATGCCGCCACGCTGACCAATCTCAAGCCCTGCTTCGTGGGCTAAACTAACTTCTGGTTTGACCCCAATGGCTAATACCACCAAATCACAATCAATTCTTTGTCCATTGCTTAATTCTGCCGAAACGCCCTCACCAATTGAGCTAAAACCCACAACAGAAACACCAAAATTTATTTCAACCCCACGCCTCTGTAACTCCTGGTGTAAGTAATATGCCATCTCAAAATCAGCAGGCCCCATGACTTGATTTGATAATTCAATAATGGTTACCTCAAGCCCCCGATCACGCAAGGCTTAAGTCATTTCTAAGCCAATATACCCACCACCTACAACAATAACTTTCTTTGCATTACTTGAATCCAGTGTAAACTTAATCTTGTCCATATCGGAAAGATTACGCAATGTCATCACTTGAGGCAAATCCAACCCTGGCATCGGAGGTTTGATTGGATCAGCACCAGGGCTTAATATCAGATAGTCATAAGCTTCCTGCATCTGTTGACCTGACACCAAATCTTTAACAAGCACTTTCTTCTGGGCACGATCGATCTTTATGACTTCTGTCTTCACTTTTGTTTGAATACGAAACCGTTTGTATAAGGAGTCTGGAGTCTGAACTAATAATTTATCTCTTTCTTTGATAACTCCTCCAATATGATACGGCAGGCCACAGTTAGCAAAAGAAACATGCTCACCACGTTCAAAAATTATAATCTCAGCTTCTTCAGATAATCTTCTAGCTCTTGTCGCAGCAGACGCTCCACCTGCCACACCACCTACAATTAAAATGCGCATATCATTCTCCTATACTTTCTGACCCATCATAAGAAATATTGAAAACTTTCTTGTAATTCCATCACTCCCCATCTTAACAACTTCCGTTGCTTGAACATCTCGAACATCCTCGAATCCAGCCTCTTTGAAATGACCACTCAAAGATAATCGATCAAACCCCTGATGAAATACGCCGTCATTATTATCATGGAACTTGCCTTCATCAGAGTCTAAATCAGCTATGCAAAGGTATCCTGACGGTTGCAGCAGCTTATAAAACTGATCCAATAAAGCTGGAATATCCATAATATGATGAAAAGTCATGCTGCTTACAATTAAATGATACTGCCCCTTCAAGCATTCCCCCTTTTCAAGATCAATATGATAAACCTCTACTCCCGACAAATTCTTTTGAACAACCTTATCTTTAAAGACTTCTAACATACCTTCCGAACTATCAAAACCTGTTATTGAACGAACTAGTGGCTTAAACTGAAGCGTCATCAAACCTGTCCCACAGCCAAAATCCATAATATCCATCGTCGGCATCAGGACTACTTCTTGTGATATTCTCTTATAAATATCATTGGCTAATTGAACCCTGATAGGATTATCGTCCCAAGCAGTCGCCTCTTTATTAAAGTCACGTTTATTCAAAATAACTCCTACTTATCGCACTTAGTCTGATTTATACCAAAACGACCTAAAATCCACACCATCGGACACCAATTTGTAAAAGCAGATTGAAATAAATTAAGCCCCACAAATGCTGTAAACCATAGCCACAAAGGACTCACAAAATGCGCTAAGAGCAAACTAAGAATAACAAAGAGTCCAGCCGTACCACGTAATATTCGTTCCAACATTTTAAACCTCCATTTTAATTATGCTTTTACATTAAATTAGATCAGCAATCCCTGCAGGATGTTAAACAAATACCCAGTAAGAATAATGGCTATAGTTGTAATCCCAAAGAAAATAGCAATAAGGTTCAGCTTCATCGCACGTCTTAGCATAATGGCTTCTGGAAGACTTAAAGCAGAAATAGCCATCATAAAAGACAACGCTGTTCCTAAAGGGATTCCTTTCTCAAATAATACAACGGCAATAGGAACAATAGCCGCACAACTTCCATACATCGGCACCCCTATAAGAGTGGCAATAGGAACCGAGAATATTCCTGTTTTATGAAGAACTCTTTGAATAAATTCTTGTGGAACATAGTTATGAATGACGGCTCCGATAGCAACGCCAACTAAGACCCACACCCACAATTTGTATACAATACTTAACGCTTCATGCCACCCAAAACTAATGCGTGACTTAAATGAATAAGCCACAGACTTTATTTCTTTGACTTTCACTTCTTCTTGCATATCTGCCGCTAAATATTTCTCCAGCTTCATCTTCCCTAGGATTAATCCAGAAAAAATCCCTATACAAAGCCCACTAATAACGTACAGGAGAGATATTTTCCATCCAAAGGTTCCTAGCATTAAAACCACCAGATACTCATTAATCAAAGGAGAAGTAATAAGAAATGAGAACGTAACTCCTAAAGGAACGCCTACTTTAAGAAAACTTATGAAGATTGGAATTGAAGAACAGGAACAAAATGGTGTAATGGCTCCGAATATTGCTGCTAAGAAATTCCCTAGAATTCCCCTAGTCGTAAGCCACTTTTTAAGTTTTTCCTGTGGTAAATATGTCCTTAAGACGCCTATTACAAAGATCATCCCAAACAACAAAAGAAGAATCTTAATTGAATCATAAATAAAGAAATTTACCGCCTGCGCCCATTGAACCTTTGAATCAAGGCCCCATAAACCATAAACCAACCAATCTGTAAATCCTAAGAGCATTTCTCCCCTTTAGATTCTTTACAACAGCAAGAAGATTGATTAGCCTTTTCCATCATCTTCTTATCTAGATTTTCAAAAAGACCCTTCCAAAAACCTTTTTTCTCCGTTACTGGTTTCTTAATTTCTTTTTCTTCATTTTTATTCATGACATCCTCCATTTAATGATTATTTCTTAGGTTTCATAACTATATAATAAATAACAGGAATGGCCGTACGCGAAAGAACAGTTGATGCAAGCTCTCCTGCCATAAGCGACACTGCTAACCCCTGAAAGATTGGATCAAGAAGGATCACAGAAGCACCAATCACAACCGCCATAGCCGTCAAAAGCATCGGCCTAAAACGAACAGCTCCCGCGTCAATGACAGCTTCTTCCAAAGGCATCCCTTCTTTTAATCTCAACTGAATAAAATCAACTAAGATAATTGAATTACGTACCACGATCCCTGCCCCTGCAATCATTCCTATCATTGATGTTGCTGTAAAAAACACCCCTGATAACCAATGGGCCGGTAATATTCCAACTAGCGTCAAAGGAATGGGCATCATTATAATGAGTGGAACCTTAAATGACTGGAACCATCCCACCACCAACACATAAATTAAAATAAGCACCACTGCAAAGGCAATACCTAAATCCCTAAAAACTTCAAAAGTAATCTGCCACTCCCCATCATATTTCAGCGACCATTGATTTTGATTCGTCGGCATACCAGTCCAAAGGCAGGTTAAGATATTTTGATTCTGAGGCTTTGTTGGAAGATTAATCTTCTCAAGACTCTTTTGTAAATCAAAGAGAACATACACAGGGCTTTCGAATGGCCCTGTAATATCTCCAAATACATAACTAACCCTCATAAGATTTTTATGAAAAATAGGTTTTTCTTTAAGCACATCTTCAACCTTGACCAGATCTTTAAGTGGTACAGGCACTCCCGAACTAGTTAAAAGCATCAAACCAAGAACATGATCCAAATCTTTACGCTTATCTACCGGCAATCGTAAGACAATCTCAACGGGCTCATATTCATTAGACAAATGCGCTAAATCAACGCTTTTACCGGCCAGTGCCGTGGATATTGTACTGGCAATTACTGACGGAGAAATACCATTAAGACTTGCCTTTTGATGGTCGATAGATAGATGTAGCAATTTCTCATCCGTTGGCGTTGGTGTGGTGATATCCGTAACAGATGAATTATCTGCCATCACCTGCTCTACTTGACTGGCTAGTTTATCTCGCCCTGCACGATTAGGTCCGTAGACTTCCATAACCAGGGTCGATAATACTGGAGGACCAGGGGGCACTTCAGCTACCTGAACATGACCACCATAACGTGAAACGATCTCATGAATCTTTCCACGAACCGCTTTTGCTACTTCGTGGCTTTGCCGATGACGATGTGATCTTGGCAGAAGATTAACCTGCAAATCAGCCTGTTGTGTACCACTGCGTAAGTAATAATGCCTCACCAAGCCGTTAAAATTATACGGCGCACTTTCTCCAACATAAGCTTCTATATTATCTACCTCAGGAATCGTCTGTAGGTACTTTGCAATCTGTTCAATCGCCTCTCCTGTCGTTGCAATTGATGTTCCCTGTGGCATATCCAAGACTACTTGAAATTCATTCTTATTATCAAAGGGGAGCATTTTTACCTTAACTGCTTTAAGGGGCAATAATAAAACCGAAAGACCTAAAAGCACACCAACAACGATCAAAAAAACCTTGCGTACTTTTGCGTTATAGATCAAAGGCTTCATGTAGGAGCGATAAACTCGTGTTAGAAAATCCTCTTGCGTATCATGGCCTTTAATAGATCCCTTCTCAAAACTCTTTCTTAATATAACTGTAGCCGCCCATGGGGTAGCTACAAACGCTGCCATCATAGAAAAAACCATAGCTAGAGTAGAACCAATAGGAATAGGTCGCATATACGGCCCCATCAGCCCACCAACAAAAGCCATCGGCAAGACCGCTGAAATAACCGTCAGGGTGGCCAAAATCAAAGGACTTTGAACTTCAATCACAGCACCAATTACGATGTCTAAAAACTTACGACCACGATTTTCTGCCAAACGAAGGTGACGAACAATATTCTCGACATTGACAATAGGATCATCGACTAAGATACCAATAGAAAAGATAAGAGCAAAAAGCGTGATGCGGTTTAAGGTAAACCCAAGCCAATGAAAAGAAGCCAGTGTCAACGCCAGCGTAACGGGAATAGCCACTGCTACAATCCCAGCTTCTTTCCATCCTAAAACCAAGGCAATGAGAAGTGCAACCCCAACGACTGCAATGGCCATATGAATTAATAATTCATTGGATTTCTCAGTCGCTGTCTCTCCATAATTACGTGTCACTTCTACTTTAACATCCTGTGGTATTAAACCTTCCTTAGAGGCATTAATATTCTTAAGAACCTCTTCACATAACCATGCCGCATTAGCTCCTTTACGTTTTGATACCGCCAATGTCACGGCTTCCAAAGGTATTTGAGTTGACCCCTGTCTTGGGAGGCCAAAACGAATATTCACATAATGTTCATCTGTATCAGGGCCATCAATTACTTGAGCAACATCTTTTAAATAAACCACGTTCCCTGAGGAAGAACTGATAACAAGATTTTCTAAATCTACTTTAGAACTAAAGAATCCATCAGATTCAACTGCTACAACGTTAGGATTCTTCTGCAAATGACCCGCAGATGATTTGATATTAGATGACACAATGGCATTTTCAATAGTCGTAGGATCAATCAAATGTTTTGAAAGCTTAGGTGTATCCAGCAAAACTTGAAAGCTTCGCTTATGACCTCCAATAATCTGAGTCTGCGAAATATCAGGAATAGCATTAATCTCTTGTTGAACTGAAGCGGCCACCCGCCGCAATGCCTGGGCATCTTTTGTGCTTGAATAAAAGGTTAACGATAGGATCGGAACATCATCAATCGAATGAACCTTAATGAGCGGCTGTGAAGCTCCGCGGGGTAGAAAGTCTACATTTGCAAATACCTTTGTATATAACTTAGTCAAAGACTTCTCAACATCTTCCCCAACTTTAAAACGGACAACAATCAATGCACCATCCGCTTGCGCAGTTGAATAAATGTACTCAACTCCAGAAATTTCCCAAAGCTTACGTTCTCCAACATTAATAATCCTCTGTTCAACCTCCTCCGAGGTCGCTCCAGGATAACGAACAAAAATATCAAACATTGGGACAGAAATCTGTGGCTCTTCTTCTCGAGGTAAGTTGATAACCGCCATAATTCCTAAAAATATGGCAAATCCCAATATCAAAGGTGTTATCTTTGACTTAACAAAAAAGGCAACTATTTGACCTATCCAGTTCATACGGTTATTGTCCATAAATTCCCTCTGCCTGTTGTTGATTAAGCTCTCCTGCATAAAATTTCAAAGACAAAATACACTGACGTAAAGAATTCTCCAACCTCAACCAATGTTCATAAGATTCCACTAAAGCCACGCGTAGAGAAATCATTTGGTCAATAGATCGCTTACCTTCTCTATATAAAGGAAGCATAAGCCCCGAGGCTTGCTTTGAGTCATCACGAACTTTAATGGCTAAGAGCACATTGGATTTTATCGCCTCAAGGCGATAATAGGTTTCAGCTGTATCTTTAGCTGCTTGATCTTTACTGACTTGATATTGGTTTAATAGACGACTTACCTCTGCCTTAGCTAATTTGACCCTTGCCCCATAACCGGGATCAAAGATATTCATGGTAGCTTTGACTCCAACTACATAATTAGCGCCTCCACTACTGCCTATACGATGCACATGTTCATCCGCCAAACCATAAGCACTCACTTTAGGCAAGAAGCTCTTTTTCTCTCTATTGGCTTCAACTCCCTGGGCTTCAAGTAATTTCCCCATAGCTTTTAAATCCAAACGATTATCAACAGCCTTTACAATCCACTGCTGTGCAGTACCTTCTAAATTTATCGGCTTTCTAAAATCTAAAGAAACCTCTACAGGCAAGGTGGGATCCTTACCTCTTATAATGTTAAAGGCCATCGAAAGAGCAGCCTGTTGAGCTAATATTTCATTCCTAGTCTGCATAAGTTTACTCTGCGTCATACGTGCTAGATAAAAATCTGCGCCTAAAATCAATCCTTTCTGATTTAACGACTCTGCAGCAGCCACATCCTTGTTACCATCACCCACAGCTTCATCTAAAATCTTTCTAAAATCCTGTATCAAGGCCAATCGGCTATAGACCTCTGAAGCCGCAAGGATAGCTTCCATCTTTGTAAGTTCTGCTTGATACTGTGCCGATTCTGTAAAAAGACCAGCACTTTTAATGCGTGATGATGTTTGGAAGAAATCAAATAACAGCCACTGCCCCTCTATAGAGCCTGAATTATCCGATCTTGGGCTCGGAGAATTTAGACGACCCAATGCAAAATCGTCAATAGAAAATTTGTTTTGTCTTAAAAGAGATCCAAAGACATATACAGGATCATCCCCATATTCAAATTTTGCTGATGCCCATAACTGTGGAACTCGAGCAGAAGCTGCAAGTGCTTTTTGACTTACAGCTTTTTCGATATTGGCATATTCTTTCTTTAGGGATGGATAATAATCAAGAACCTGTTGTAAATAGTCCTTATATGATACCGTCTCTGTTGCCTGGACTTGCAGTATATTTACATTAAGAAAAATTGTCAGGCTAATAAGAAACTGGAGGAATTTCATGACAATCCTCCTAATATCTGAATAATTTTCATAAAACGCTTATCAACAATCTTATAGCAAGCTTTAGTACCTTTTTTTTCAAAGGTTACCAATCCTGCAGAACGTAAAGCAGCCAAGTGCTGAGATACTGTAGATTGTGGTAACCCTAACTTTTCTACGATCTTATTGACATGACAGCCATACTTATCAATCCCCTCCATCATTTGTAGTCGTGCCGGGTGCCCTAAAGCTTTAAGAATATTTGAAGCCTTAACAAAGTCCATTGACAAACTCCTTTCATATATCGTAATATCTGAATATTACGATAAAATGGTACCATTTAAAACAATTATTGCAAGTAATAAATCAATCAATCTACCTTCATTTAAGGGGGCATGTTAATACGAATTACTAGAAGAACTAATGAGCTTTCGAAGGGACAACTTCATCTTCCCAACCACCGCCTAGAGTCTTATAAAGCGTCACTAAATTGGCTAGTTGGTTGAAACGAGATTTGATAAGATTTTGCTGTGCATTGTAGAGGTCTTGTTGGGCGGTTAAAACATTAAGGTAGCTATCGATCCCATTGCGGTATCTAACATCGGCTAGATCATATCGCTTCTTTTGTGCGGTAACTAAATCCTGCTGAGCTTGAATCTGCTCATTAAAGGTTTCTCTGGCGATCAGAGCATCTGCCACCTCACGAAAAGCCATCTGAATAGTCTTTTCATATTTAGCAACCTCAATACGTTTAGAAATTTGTGATAAATCTAAATTGGCCTTGTTCGCCCCCGCGTCAAAGATTGGCAATATAATCTGTGGTGAAAAGCTCCAGGTCATTGGCCCCGAGAGGAGATTTGATAAGGCGAAACTAGCCCCTCCAGCAGATCCTGTTAGAAGAATTTTCGGGAAAAATGCAGCACGAGCGGCTCCAATGTTGGCATTAGCTGCTTTTAATTGGTATTCGGCCTCTAAAATATCAGGCCTACGTTGCAATAAATCTGACGGCAAACCAGGAGACAAATCACTCAAAAGCCCCTGGGAGAGCAATGGCTGAGGTTTAGGCAAATCACTGGGGATTGATGTCCCAAGCAATACGAGCAAGGCATTGATCGCCTGTTGACGCTGACGTGTATACTCCGCTGCATTAACCTTGGCAATTTGTACCTGCGCTTGAATAGGCCTTAAATCCAACTCTGACGTGTTCCCCAACTCATAGCTTTTCTTGATGAGTTCATAATAGGCCTCTTGAGACTTGAGTACATCATC
>JBAXBI010000030.1:0-10083 GCA_037142055.1 Candidatus Omnitrophota bacterium
CTACAGTCAATAAGATTTACTATTCCGTAGAAATGACGGCCAAAGAAATTGGAAGAAGGATGGGGGAGATATTGACCCTAGCAGGAAAAGATTTTAAAGCTATTGATCCATCAGGAACAGAGTTCTCGGCAGAGAAAATTCTAACGGATTTGTTTAATCGACTTAATCCAAAAGCTAATTGGGGCGAAGTAAACGAAAATCAGAAATTTGTTTTTATTGGTTTTGATGAAGGGGCGATTCCAAATTTAAATGCCCCGTTAACTTTAGATGCGTTGAGTTCATTAGGGGGAACTCTTGCTAAAGTTATGGAACAGCCAGAGTTTTTAGCGGTTAATCAACAAGCATTATTGAGGAATTCTGCCTTTCAAAGGGTTGTGAGAGATTTTAGTAGGTTTTATGGGAACGCTATATTTTTTAGTAACTTTTTATTGAAAAAAGCAGCCCTGATGTCTGTCATTGCTATGGCAGGATGGACTTTGCAAGCTAGGGCTGATATAACCAATGGTAAGCCAGTCGGTGGTATCGATTTAAACGCGGCTAATTTAAATTTGCAGATCAGACGTGACGGTAAGGGAGTTCCTTTGCCTATTGCTCAACAAGATTTAGAACATATTAATATTGAAGGCTTGATTCCAGTGATTATGGAAATCAAACCTGCAGCAGCCCTGCCCATCTTCTCCGAACTTCAAAACGCTAAAACTACAAACGGGTAGCCTTCTCTCCTCTATCTGGGGTAAAACGGCTTGATAGCTTTTATTTGATGTGCTATATTTTGATTATGAAATCTAAAGTAATAAGTTCAGATTTAAGAGTCTTAGGAGGAGCTCCTGTTTTTAGAGGTACAAGGGTTACCTTAAAGACTTTTATTGATTACCTTGAAGCTGGTGAATCTATTGAAGATTTCTTGGAAGGGTTCCCCACCGTTTCCAAAAAACAAATAATTACCTTCCTCCAAGAAGCTAAGGAGAAATTTTTTGTCAAAGCTTAGAATTCTTATTGACGAATGTCTAGATCGACGTTTGGCAAAAGAAATATCTAGTTTCCATGTAAAAACTGTTCCTCAAATGGGTTGGTCTGGCTTGATGAATGGGAAATTGTTAACTAATGCTCAGGCTCATTTTGATGTTTTTATTACTTCTGATCAAAATTTATCTTATCAGCATAATTTAGACAAATATCAAATCGCCGTTATTGTTTTGTGTCCCATCAGGAATCGAATGGAAGATTTAAAATTACTAATGCCTTCCTTACTAAAAGCTCTGACAAAACCCAGTGGAGGTAAAGCAAAATACATTCGAGTTGTTCCTACCTTTTAAGCGTATGTTATAATAACGTCATGAATAAATCTTTCTGGTTGGTTTTATTAGGTCTTTTATTTCTTAATTCTTCCGTACAAGCAGCTTCCACTAAAGAGCCCAATGTGGCGGGTGCATTTTATAGTTCTAATCCTCAAGAATTATCTGCGCAGATAGATTTCTTTATGGCACAGGCTTTAGTCGTGCCTGTTAAGAAATTAGTGCAAGCGATGATTGTGCCGCATGCAGGCTACGTCTATTCAGGGCCGGTTGCAGCCTACGGGTATAAGGCCGTCTCGCAAAATAAATATTCGACCATTGTCATTCTAGCCGCTAGCCATTATTTCCCCATTGAAGGCATATCCATTTGGCCTGAGGGAGGATTTAAAACGCCTTTAGGTGTGGTCAATGTTGATGAGGCTTTTGCTAAGAGTCTTCTAAAGGCAGATAGCCGATTTAAGGCGCTACCTCAGGTCTTTGAGAAAGAGCATTCCTTAGAAGTTCAATTGCCATTTATTCAGAAGACATTTGGAAACGTTAAGATTGTTCCTATTCTGATGGGCAATCCTGACCCACAAGTTTGTCAAAGATTAGCCGCCGCTTTAAATGAAATCATTGGCCTTCGGCAGGACGTGCTGGTCATTGCTAGTTCTGATATGTCCCATTATTTTGATTATGATACGGCCAATAAGATGGATGCTGCTTCCTTGGGGGCAATTGGCGAGCAAGATGTTCAAAAGCTTTGGCAGGGTTGTTTTATAGGCCATGAGATGCAAATGTGCGGAGCGGTTCCTGTTGCGACCTTGCTTTTATATTCGAAAGAACGAGGGCTTAAGGTGCAGATTTTAAAGCATGCCAACTCTGGAGATACGGCCGGAGATAAGTCTAAGGTGGTGGGATATTCGTCAGTGATTTTTTATTCCGAGAATAGTAGGGACTTGATTAATCAAGCCCAAGGATTAAGTGATACAGAAAAGAAAGAGCTTTTGGTGTTAGCCAGAACGACAATCGATAGTTTTGTTAAGAGCGGTCATGCTCCGGATTTGAAAACATCCAATCCAAGGCTCCTAAAGACACAGGGAGCTTTTGTGACGATAACACAGCAGGGACAATTGCGTGGGTGCATTGGTAATATCGTAGGAGATAAGCCTCTGTGGCAGACAATTAAAGAAATGGCTGTTGCGGCGGCCTCTGCCGATCCGCGTTTTTCTCCTGTTAGTCAAAAAGAGTTGGGAAGTATTGATATTGAAATTTCTGTTTTATCAGTGCCTCAACGCATTGCAGATGCAACAGGTATTGTTTTAGGCCGTGATGGTGTTATAGTCAGTGATGGCCTTTTTCATCAAGGGGTATTCTTGCCTCAGGTGGCGACAGAAACACATTGGAGTAAGGAAGAATTTTTAGGTGAGCTTTGCAGTCAAAAAGCAGGCCTGCCTTCTGATTGTTGGAAGAATCCCAAAAACAATTTATGGACGTTTCAGGCGGAAGTATTTTAGTTAATAAATGTAATGAATTGTCATTGCGAGCGATGTTTGCGAAGCAATCTTAAAATATCCTAAAAAGATTGCTTCGGCCATAAAAGAAGGCCTCGTAATGACACAATAATTTATAAGTATTATTTTTAATTATGATTGCTCAGAGAGATATACCTAAAATTATTTGGATCCATACCCTCTTTATTATGGCCATTGGCTTGTTGGCGCTTTACAGTGCGTCTTTTAATAATGCGCGTGTAGGGCAGGAGGTGTTTTATGACCAACTCGTTTGTGATATTTGTGGTTTATTAGCGATGGTGGTCTTAAGCCATTTTAGTTATCGGAGGTTTTTTGACATTGCTTATATTGTTTATGGTTTTAGTATTTTATTCTTGCTGTTGGTGTTGTTCTTAGGGCACCAAGCCTTGGGAGCGACGCGTTGGTTTTCTATTGGGGGGGTTAGTTTTCAACCATCAGAGCTAAGCAAGTTAGCGGTTATTTTATTCTTGGGGAGATACCTAAGCCAACGCCGGCCTAAACTGTCATTTAATTTATCTGGTTCCGTAAAGGGCCTTTGGGAGGATTTGATATGGCCGTTGGCTATGGCGGGGATATCGATTTTGTTAATTTTTAAACAGCCTGACTTAGGAACAGCTATTTTGATTTTTGGTATTTTTACGGTCATGGTTTATGCAAGCGGCATAGCGAATAAGATTTTCCTAATGTTTCTAACGGGGGTGCTTTCTATAGCCCCCTTGGTGTGGCATTTCTTAAAGCCGTATCAACGCGATCGGCTTACAGTGTTTTTAAATCCCAATCATGATCCAACCGGGGCAGGGTATACTATTACCCAGTCGAAGATAGCTGTAGGTTCTGGGCAATTGCTGGGAAAGGGGTGGCTTGCAGGGACTCAGAATCAGCTTAATTTTCTGCCTGAAAGACATACAGATTTTATTTTCTCTGTCATCGGTGAGGAATGGGGTCTTTTAGGGTCGTTGTTTCTAATCTATTGCTATGTTGTTATTATTTATTGTGGTTTTATGATTGCCCACCACAACAAAGACCGTTTTGGCCAGCTGGTAACTGTAGGTATTGTGGCAATTTTGGCCATGCAGGTTGTCATTAATATTGGTATGAATATTGGTTTATGCCCAGTTGTTGGAATCACCCTGCCGTTAATCAGTTATGGGCGCACGTCGTTTATTATCTTTGCTTTGATGCTCGGTTTTCTTTTAAATTTAAGCAGAAGAAGAACGGTATTCTAAATAAACTTGCCTTTTTGCTCTGTTGGGATTTGGGGATCTTCATACCCTACGGGAACACTGACGGAAGATTTCAATTTTATAAAACTTATTTTCAGTCATTTTTATCCGTAAATGAAATTTTTATGCTAAAATTCGAAAGGAATTTTAGAGAAAACTAATTATTTATGAGGCGGCAGTTTTTTATTTATGAAACATTTTCGTAAGATTATCAACAAACAGCTTGGGGAAATCTTAATTGAGCGGGGGATGATTACCCAAGCTCAATTGGAAGAGGCCCTTAAGGTTCAAAAAGAGAAAGATCTTCTCATCGGTGAGGTTGTCGTTGATCTTAAATATACCACGGAAGAAAATATTGTTCAGGCTTTGACGGCTCAGTATGGATTTCCTTATTTGCCGTTGTCTAATTATGAAATAGCTCCTGAGGTGTTGTCGGTTGTACCAGTTAATCTGTGTAGGAAATACTGTCTTGTTCCTATTGATAAGATTGGTAAAAGCCTAACCCTTGCGATGGCTAATCCTTTAAGTTTAGTTGCGTTAGAAGATTTAGAGTTGGTCACTAATTGTACGGTGCAAGCCTTTGTCAGTACAAGTTCAGACATTAAAGCCGCTATTAAACGTTATTATGAGTCAGTATAATGGGTCCTTTTACTCGACGGCTTAAAGATATTTTACTGCGCGATGACCTTGTCACTGCCCCAGATATGGAGCGGGTTTTTGTAGAACAAGCGGCTTCAGGAGCTGAGTTTAATAGTATTCTTTTGAAGTTTAAACTCGTCTCTGAAGATCAGTTGGCAGTGGCCCTTAGCGAGGCTAGCAATGTTCCTATCGTTAATTTATCTTCAACCCAGATTGACCCTGCTGTTATAAAACTTATTCCTCGTTCCTTAGCGGAAACCTATCAACTCATACCAATCTCAAAGACAGCCGATCAATTGACCGTGGCTGTGGTGGATCCAACCAATGTTGTCGCTGTAGATAATGTCCGTGCGCTGACAGGGATGTCTATTGAAATGGTAATGGCTAAACCTAAGGATTTAAGAATAGCTTTAGATCGTTGGTATTCGCCTGATAACAAAGCTAGTTTAGACCAGCTTCTTAAAGGAATGAAAGAATCAGAAGATTTGGAATTGGTTAAAGAGGCCTCCAGTCCAATGGATAAGAAAACGCACGAAAGCCTCTTTCAGGAAGCCCCAATCATAACGCTAACCAATACCATCATCCAACAGGCTATTATAGCTCGGGCGAGTGACATTTTTATTGAGCCCTTAGAGGGAGCGTTGCGCATTAGATATCGTATTGATGGGCTGATCCGTGAGATTGACCGCATGGCTAAGGTGCTTCATTTTCCTATCATTTCACGAATTAAAGTTCTCTCTAGTTTAGACATTGCTGAGCATCGTCTTCCTCAAGATGGCCGCTTTCGGGTGGAGAGTTCTGCTGGTAAGGGCAAAGAGGTCGATTTTCGTGTGAGTGTATTACCGACGGCTTTAGGAGAAAAGATAGTTCTTCGTGTCTTGGATAAAAGTTTGGATGTGCTTAATATCGAGAAGTTGGGTTTTGAGGCTGATTCATTGGTGCGTTTGAAAGAATGTTGTCTAAGGCCGCACGGAATGATTTTAGCCTGTGGTCCCACTGGAAGCGGTAAAACAACGACCCTTTATTCTATCCTTAAACATATTGATAGTCCGGGGAAAAATATCATCAGCGTCGAAGATCCTGTTGAATTTGAAGTTAAGGGATTTAATCAAGTGAACATACGGACAGAGGTGGGGCTAACATTTCCCGCCGCGTTACGTTCTATCTTGCGGCAGGATCCCGATGTGATCCTCATCGGGGAAATTCGTGATTCAATTACGCTTGATATTGCTGTTAAGGCAGCTTTAACAGGACACTTAGTGGTTTCTTCATTGCATACGACTACCGCAGCCGGTTCGATTACGCGTATGATCAATATGGGGATTAAACCATTTTTGATTTGTTCTTCGCTTGTTGCGATTGTAGCCCAACGTTTGGTCCGGTGCCTTTGTCTTAACTGTCGGCAGAAGTACACGCTTTCAAAAGAAGGGGTTGATCAATTTCAAGTTGATCTACTTATGCCGGGACACGACATGACCTTCTATAGGCCCAAGGGCTGTGATAAGTGTTTTAATACAGGTTATAAGGGCAGACTAGGGATTACGGAAACGTTGGTTTTAACTTCAAAGATAAGAGAATTGGTTTTATCCAATGCTTCCGAGAGAGAAATAAAAGCTTGTGGCCGCCAACAGGGAATGAAAACGATGAGACAAGATGCGGTGATTAAAGCCTGTCGGGGATTGACGAGTTTAGAAGAAGTTGTTCGCTTAACAGTGGCGGATTAGTATTTTCTGGAAGAAAAGTAATGGAACCTACAATTAAACGAATATTTGAATCGCTCCGCAAGTTGCCGAATGTTAATCCTTCGGATTTGGATGCATTAATTTTCGCTAACGAAGATAAAGGCAGTGGGCTGACTAAGTCCTTGATTAAACAGGGCATTATTACTGAACAAGATTTGTTGATTTTATTAGTTAAAGAGTTGCGAATACCTACCATTGATTTGAATAAATATCGTTTGGATAATCGTCTTAAAGATTCGATTCCTGAGAAAATTGCCCGCCAATACAATGTGATTCCACTCTCGATGCTTGGCGAGACCTTAACGGTTGCAGTTTCAGATCCGTTAAATGTTTTTGCTATAGATGATTTGCGCAATATTACTGGAAAGACTATTGATATTGTTCTTGTTAGTGATTCACAGCTAACTCGTGCCGTCGATCGTTATTATCCTTCAGCCGCTAAAAGTATCGCGCAAGTGACTGAAAGCATGTCAGAGGTGAATGTGGCCGGCGGTGAAGAACAAAACGAGCACATGAACATGAACGTTGAGGTTGGGGAACAGGCGCCGATTATTCAGATGGTTAATTTAATTATCAAAGAGGCTATTCGTCAACGCGCCTCAGATATTCATATGGAGCCCTCTCCTGAGGGGATGCGTGTGCGCTATCGTATCGACGGTATTTTGCATGATATCCTTACTGTTCCAGTAGAAAGTCAGAGGGCGGTTGTTGTTCGTATCAAGATCATGTCGCGGATTGATATTATCTCATTCCAGACGCCTCAAGATGGACGATTTAAAATGCGTATGCCAGGTGGGGCTGTTGATTTTCGTGTATCCCTGCTGCCAACCACTCATGGGCAGAAGGTGGTTATGCGAATTTTGGATAAGAACAATTTGTCTGTGGGTTTAAATAAATTAGGGTTTTCAAAACGCTCCATAGATCTTTTGGAAGAGGCTATTTATAAACCATTTGGTATGATTTTAGTAACGGGTCCAACAGGAAGCGGTAAGTCAACGACGCTGTATTCGATCATTAATAAATTAAATACGGTTGATAGAAATATTATTACGATTGAAGATCCCGTTGAATATCTCATTGAGGGCTTAACGCAAATTGAAGCAAGGCCTGATATAGGGCTTACTTTTGCTTCAGGCTTAAGAGCTACCTTGCGACAGTCTCCAGATATTGTGATGGTGGGGGAAATTCGTGATGATGAGACAGCGGATATTGCAATCAAGGCTTCTCTGACGGGACAGATGGTTTTATCAACTTTGCACACCAATGATGCGGCAGGCGCTGTGACTCGTTTAGTCGATATGGGATTGGAACCATTTTTGGTGGCTTCAAGCGTTTTGCTTGTTTGTGCGCAAAGACTTTGTCGTCGGATTTGTCCGCATTGTAAGGGGCCTGTTAAAATGCCCGCGGAAGCTTTGAGAAAGATACAGGATAAAATCCAACCAGGCGCTATTTTCTATGAAGGTAAAGGATGCGATCGTTGTCGAAACACGGGTTATTTAGGACGGGTGGGGGTTACAGAAGTTTTAATCATTGATGATGAAGTTCGAGATCTTTTGTTGCGAGGCGAGTCAGCGGAAACCATTTCTCGCCATGCCCAAGAAAATCAAGGGATGAAATTGCTTTTCGATGATTGTCTTGATAAAATGTTTTTAGGTGAGACGACTTTAACTGAAGTGTATCGTATTTCTTCGTCAGAGGACGAATAAATTAAGGAGCAAGCATGGATAAGCCTTTACTTGGGGAAATTTTGATTAAGCGAAAGCGCATTACTAAAGAACAGCTTGATCAAGCCTTGGACTATCAAAGAAAAGAAGGTGGTTTTATTGGCGAGATCTTGGTGAAATTAGGTTTTGTTGAAGAGAGGGATATTGTGGTTGCGTTAGTTGTTCAATGCGATCTTCCATATATTGCAGTGAATAAATATACGATTGATCCGGAGGTTTTAAAACTTATCCCGAAGGAAGTTGCTATTAAGGAAAAGGTAATTCCTTTAGATCGTATTGGGGATGTGTTAAGCGTGGTGATGACTAATCCCTTAAATCAAGAGAGAAAAATTAAGTTAGAGATGTTGACAAACTGTCGTATTGCTACTTTTATTTCTACAAAGACAGAAATTGAAGAAGCCATTGCACGTTTTTATGATTATTAGAAATCAAATATGCCTATTTATAAATATATAGCTCGTGAGCAGGATGGAAAGAATATCAGCGGTAAGATTTCTGCAGATAATGAGTCGATGATTGTTGCTGAACTTCGTAAACGAAATTTGATCATTCTGACCATTGAGGAGGAAAAGAATTCTGCTGGAAAAACAATTTCCGCTAAGCCTAAAGGGGGCAAGAAAGTTAAATCAGAAGATATTGTCATTTTTACTCGCCAGTTTGCGACGATGATAGAGGCAGGGATCCCTATTCTACAGGCTTTGGAAGCGTTAAGTGAGCAGGCTTCTAATGAATCATTTAAGCAAACTATTATGGTCATTCTTGAAGATATACAATTAGGCAGCAGCCTTTCGGCAGCGTTTGCTAAGCACTCTAAAGTCTTTGATCAATTATATGTGAATATGTTAAAAGTAGGTGAAACTGGTGGTATATTAAGTAGTATTTTAGATCGAGTGGCTCTTTACCTTGAGAAGTCAGAGAAACTTAAACAAAAAGTAACATCAGCAATGATTTATCCAGCAGTCGTTGTTAGCATGGCGATGTTAATTACCTCGGGGCTTATTATTAAAGTTGTCCCCACGTTTGCTACTATATACGAGTCTCTGGATCAAAAGTTGCCTCTTATGACGCAACTGCTTATCGATTTTAGTCAGCTGATGCAGCATCAGTTTCTTTTTGTTGTAACTGGGATAGTGGTCGCAATCTTTTTGTGCGTTAAATATTATCAAACAAGTAATGGACGTTTACAAATAGACTCTTTGACCTTGAGATTACCAGTTTTTGGAGATTTGATTTGCAAAGTTTCTGTGAGCCGTTTTAGCCGCACCTTTGCTACACTTTCACAAAGTGGAGTTTCCATTTTGGAAACTTTGGATATTGTGGGTAAAACTTGTGGTAACCGTGTTATTGAATTATTGGTTGATGAGATTAAAGTAAGCGTTCGAGAGGGAGAAAGTATTGCGGTTCCTTTAGCAAAGAGCAAGTTTTTTCCTCCAATGGTAACTAGAATGATTGCTATCGGTGAGAAATCAGGTCAGCTGGAAAAAATGCTTTCGAAGGTGGCAGAGTTTTATGATGAACAGGTGGATACTGCCGTTGAAGGTTTAACTAAGTTGATTGAGCCCTTAATTATTGCTTTTTTAGGGATTGTGGTTGGTTTTATTGTGGTTGCTTTATTTATGCCTATTTTACAATTAAGTTCAGCTATTCATTAAAAATATTATGATAACTTTGATAAAAATTAGTTTAATTGTTTTATTTTTAGCTCCCGCCTTATCCTATGGGGCAGAGTACCAAGCAAATTTGGATGCTTTCCCTCGGCAGTTAACTCAGAGTCTTAAAGAGCTTAAAGGTAGCGTAGATAAGTTATCAAGTTCCAATGAAGTTTTGGCGTTAAAGAATACGCAAGCCAAGGCACGATTAAATGATCTTCAGAGGAGTTTGCAGAAATTAGTGCAAGAGAATCGCCGGATGACCGAGTCTTCCAGGAAATTACAGGAAGTTAATCC
>JBAXBI010000031.1:0-10058 GCA_037142055.1 Candidatus Omnitrophota bacterium
GGAACTTTGTCGAAGGGGTATGGAGATAGTTGCAAAGGGGAAGACATATACCTCTATAGCGACTCCACAGAAAACAATACGTTCTCCACAACAGGCTCCAGTAGTGGTATCTGCAAAGAAGTTGACCAAAGTACAAAAAGACTTGTTGGGCAATTCAGAGGTTATTCAAGAAATTGATAAATACAAATGGTGTGAGAGTGAGAAAGCCGGACATGATGTCGGTTTTGAATGGGCTAGTCAAGAATGGTTAAAGCTTCACGCTGAACAATGGATAAAAGATCATTCAAATATAATCAAGGGAAGTTAATATTCAATCAATTAATATATAATAAACCACTATGAGTGAGCAAATGACTAAAACTATGGCATCATTTATTACTGATCATGACGGTTACCTTTTTAAGGAAGGCAACCACTTTAAGCTTTATGAAAAGTTCGGGGCCCATCAGATGATTGTTGATGGCCAGGCAGGAGTCCATTTTGCAATATGGGCACCTAATGCCAAAAGTGTTTCGGTGATCGGTGAATTTAATAATTGGAATCGCACCGGGAATCCTTTAGAGTCTCGCGGTGATGAATCGGGGATTTGGGAAGGGTTTATTCCAGAATTAAAAAAAGGTGATTTATATAAGTATTTTATCACTTCTAAAGATGGATTCTATAAGGTAGAAAAGCAAGATCCTTTTGCTTATTATAATGAAGTGGCCCCCCAGACCGCCTCTATTGTTTGGGATTTAGATTATAAGTGGCAAGATGCCCTGTGGATGAAAGATCGTCATCTTAAGAACGATTTAAATGCTCCGTATTCTATCTATGAGATGCATATAGGTTCCTGGAGAAGGATTCCTGAAGAGGGGAATCGTCCCTTAACGTATCAAGAATTAGCTATTCAACTGCCTGAGTATTTGAATGAAATGGGCTTTACTCACGTGGAGTTTTTACCAGTGACGGAATATCCTTTTTACGGTTCCTGGGGATATCAGACGTTAGGATATTTCTCCCCTACCAGTCGTTTTGGTACTCCGCAAGATTTTATGTATTTAGTCGATTGTCTTCATCGGAGTGGTATTGGCGTTATTCTTGATTGGGTACCCTCACATTTTCCAACCGATGAGCATGGGCTCGTGTATTTTGATGGGACTCATCTTTATGAACATGCGGATGCAAGAAAAGGTTATCATCCGGATTGGAAGAGCGCCATTTTTAATTACGGCCGAAACGAAGTAAGAGAATTTTTAATTTCTTCTGCTGTATTTTGGATGGAGAAATTTCATATTGATGGTTTGCGTGTTGATGCTGTTGCGTCCATGCTTTATTTGGATTATTCTCGAAAAGCCAATGAGTGGATTCCTAATGAATATGGCGGGAGAGAAAATCTAGACGCAATTTATTTCTTACGTAAGCTTAATGAGGTCATTTATGCTCAGTTTCCTGATACACAGATGATTGCTGAGGAATCAACCGCTTGGGGTGGCGTATCTCGGCCTATAAAAGGTGGCGGGTTAGGATTTGGGATGAAATGGAATATGGGTTGGATGCATGATACTCTTGTGTACATTTCCAAAGATCCTCTCTATCGCAAGTATCATCATAATGATTTAACCTTTTCGTTTTTATATGCCTATACGGAGAACTTTTTATTGTCTCTCTCCCATGATGAAGTAACTCATGGTAAAGGGGCTTTGGCAGGTAAAATGCCAGGGGATCCTTGGCAGAAGTTTGCCAATTTACGCTTATTACTGGGGTATATGTTTGCCCATCCAGGAAAGAAGCTTAATTTTATGGGGACGGAATTTGCCCAGTGGGCGGAATGGAATCATGAAAGCAGCATTGAATGGCACCTGCTGCAATATGCCCCTCACAAAGGGATTCATTCTTGGGTGAAAGATTTAAATCATTTTTATTGTAGTGAAAAAGCATTGTTTGAAAGAGACTTTACACCGGATGGTTTTGAGTGGATTGATTTAAGTGATTATCAAAACAGCATCATTAGTTTTTTACGTAAATCCGCTGATGGTAAATCTCAAGTGCTTGTGATTTGTAATTTTACACCTAAAATGTGGAAAGAGTATCGTATTGGAGTTCCTGAGGAGGGGTATTGGAGGGAGCTTTTAAATTCTGATGCGGCCATTTACGGTGGCAGTAATCAAGGCAATGGAGGAGGCAGAAAGACTGATTGTAAGACTTATCATGGCAGGCCTTTTTCATTAGCATTGACCATACCACCTTTAGGAATATTATTCTTAAAGAATGAAAAGATTGAAGACACTCAGGAAGATAATCTTGAGCACACTCAAGAAGAAAAAAATGCATGAAGGAGGGGATTATGAAAGAAAAAATTATTGAAATTGCAGGGAAAGCGTGGAGATTTTTAGGGCAAAATGGTGAAATTAATGTGGATGAACTTCCTAAAGCTCTGAAGGAAAAGGAACCGGTTGTTTTTCAGGCTTTAGGGTGGTTAGCACGTGAAGATAAAATTAATTATTCAATCAAGAATCGCCGTTCGTTTGTGTCTTTAGTAGAGAGAGAGTTGCAGGCTTTTAATAGTTTGATGTATAATATGCATACTCAAATCCAAGACACACAAACCACAGCTAATAATGGTAAGAAAACTATTAAAAATTAAACTTCTAAGGAATTTACACCGTCATATATGAAACATTTTGTTTGTATTCATGGACATTTTTACCAACCTCCAAGGGAGAACCCATGGCTAGATGAGGTAGAGCTTCAGGAGTCTGCTCATCCTTATCATGATTGGAATGAGCGCATAAACACAGAGTGTTATGCGCGTAATGCTTTTTCCCGCATTCTTACCACCAATCAGCAAATTACGGATATTGTAAATAATTATTCAAAAATCAGTTTTAATTTTGGGCCTACTCTTTTGTCATGGCTTGAGAAGAAAACACCTGAGGCTTATGCCGCTATCTTGGAGGCAGACTACTTAAGCCAAAAGAATTTCTCTGGTCATGGCAGTGCCATTGCACAGGTTTATAACCATATAATTATGCCTTTGGCTAATTCCAATGACAAACGTACTCAAGTGATTTGGGGTATTAAAGATTTTGAATATCGTTTTCGGAGAAAGCCTGAAGGAATGTGGCTTGCTGAAACAGCGGTGGATTTAGAAACTTTAGATATTATGGCCCAAGAGGGCATTAAGTTTACTATTTTAGCGCCTTATCAGGCTCAAAAAATTAGAAGGATGCATGAAGATTATTGGCAGGACGTGCAGGGGAAGAATGTTGATACTAAGGTTGCGTATCTCTGCCGGCTTCCCTCAGGCAGGACAATTAACATTTTCTTTTATGATGGACGTATTGCCCAAGAAGTTGCTTTTGAAGGGCTTTTAAATAATGGAGAGCATTTCGCTCTTCGTATGACTAAAGATGCGAGTGAACATAACTCTCAAGGGCAATTAATCAATGTAGCAACTGACGGTGAAACCTATGGTCATCATCATAAATTTGGTGATATGGCCTTAGCGTACTGCTTGTTTTATATTCAAAATCGGCAGTTGGCTCAATTGACGGTTTATGGGGAGTTCTTAGAGAAATTTCCTCCTCAGAATGAGGTTGTTATTGTAGAAAATTCTTCCTGGAGTTGTATTCATGGGGTGGAGCGTTGGAGGAGTAATTGTGGCTGTTCCAATGGTGGTCAAGCCGGCTGGAAACAAGAATGGCGTAGGCCTCTTCGTGAAGCTTTAGATTGGCTGCGGGATAAGCTTAGCGAATTGTATCTGAACAATATTAATTCATTTGTTGATGATGGATGGGCTTTACGTAATCATTATATCGAACTAATTTTAGATCGTTCTGATGAAAATATTCAGAAATTTATAAAGAAATATATTTCCAAACCCGTTAATGAAGAAGAACGCATTAAATTGTTAAAGCTTTTAGAAATGCAGAACAATGAGCTTTTAATGTACACTTCTTGCGGTTGGTTCTTCTCGGAAATTTCTGGGATCGAAACCGTACAAATTCTTAAATATGCAGCTCGCGCGATTCAATTGGCTAATGAAGCTTGTGGGGTTGACCTAGAGGAAGGATTTGTTAGTCGATTAGAGAACGCCATAAGCAATGTCGCTGAGTATAAAAACGGGGCGCATATTTATCGGACGCTTGTCAAACCTTCGGTTGTTGATTTACTTAGAGTGGGGGCTCATTACGCGGTTAGCTCTTTATTTGAACAGTATCCTGCTAAGGTTCAGATGTATTGTTATACGATCAATAGTGAACATTATGAACTCAAAGAAGCTGGGCGTCTTCGTTTAGCATTGGGACATGGATGGGTTCATTCTAATATTACTAGCGAGAAGGCTCATATTCGGTTTGTTGGTTTGCATTTAGGGGACCATAATTTTATAGTTGGGGTTGATTACCTTAAAACGCATGAGTTTGATCAAATGTATAAACCGATTGTTAAGTCTTTCTTAGAAAGTAATGTTGCGGAGATGATTGGTCTTATCAATCTTTATTTCGGCGCTCGAAATTATTCCTTGTGGGACTTATTTAGACAAGAACAGGAAAAGATTTTAAATCGTGTCTTGCATTCTACCATTGAAGATATGGAGAGTTCCTTTAGACAAATATATGAATATCACTATCCTTTAATGCAGATTAAAAATGATATCCGTTTGCCTTTGCCACGAATGTTAACGACGGTAGTTGAGTTTATTTTAAGTCGAGATTTGGTGGCGCTTATCGAAGAAGATGATCTTCAAGTGGAGAGGATAAAAACATTAGTCGAAGAAATGAAACGATGGGCTTTTAAACGTGATCAGGCAAGTTTAGGCTTCTTGGCCAGTAAGCGTTTAGGGGTCTTGATGGGAAAGTTAGAAGAGCATCCGGATGATATTGTCCTTATGGAGAAGATTACCGTCACCTTTGAGGCCTTAGAACGATTGAACTTAGATTTGGATTTATGGAAGGTGCAAAATATCTATTATTCTATGGCACGCAGAATTTATCCTGATATTTTAAGCCAAGCTCAAAATGATCAATTAGCCCAGCGATGGGTGGCATGGTTTGAACGTCTAGGGGGCGCTGTTCATGTTATATATAATATTCCTTTTCTTGGGGAAACAATGCTCGTATGAACAAACGTGCTAGTGGTGTTTTACTTCATATTAGTTCATTATCCTCATCCTATGGGATTGGTGATTTAGGTCCTCAGGCCTATGCTTTTGTAGATTTTTTAAAAGCAGCCGGCCAGAGCTATTGGCAAATTCTTCCCATCAATCCAACCGATGGTATTAATGGACATTCTCCTTATAGTTGTTTCTCTGCTTTTGCGGGAAATTATTTATTAATAAGTCCCGAAGCATTAGTGACGGATGGTTTTCTTAAACCTGTCAATTTAAAGCATTCCTCGATGCTTTATAAATCTGAAGTCGATTACGCAAAATTAGCACTCTATAAGCAAAAGCTCTTTGATTTGGCTTTCAAAAAGTTTAATACTCAGCCTTACAAAAGCAGCTATGAATTGTTTATTAACCAACAGCAGTTGTGGTTAGATGAATTTGCTTTCTTTACTGTAGCGAAAGCAACTTTTAAAGGTTTATGTTGGGACCAATGGCCCAAAGGTTTGAAAGACCGCTCCCCCAAGGAGATGGTTCAATTTAAGCTTAAGTATGCTAAGGAGATAGACAGCGTTAAATTCACTCAATTTCTTTTTTTCCGCCAGTGGTATAAGTTAAAGACTTATGCTAATGAACAAGGAATCTCTATCATTGGGGATATTCCAATTTATGTGAATTTTGATAGTGCTGACGTTTGGTGTAATCGGAGATTTTTTAAATTGGACAAGGAAGGTCATTTGAAGTTTATCAGCGGTTGTCCGCCAGATTATTTTTCTAAAACCGGTCAACGCTGGGGAAATCCTGTTTATGATTGGAGTGCTTTAAAAAGAGCTAGGTATAGTTGGTGGATTTCACGAATTAATCATAATTTGTTATTGTTTGACTTTTTACGTATTGACCATTTTCGCGGATTCTCTTCATTTTGGCAAATTCCAAGTTATGAAAAATTGGCTGTATTTGGCAAATGGATTAAAGGACCTGGAGAAGCGTTCTTTAAAGCGGTGCTTAAATATTTCAAAAGTCTTCCGATTATCGCCGAGGATTTAGGTGAGGCTTCTGAGGCGGTGGTGTCTTTAATGAGAAGGTTTGGATTCCCAGGCATGAGAGTCTTGTTGTTTGCTTTTGGTGGAGATCCCAAAAGAAATCCTCATGCGCCAGTTAATTATCCGATTAATAGTGTGGTTTATAGCGGGACGCATGATAATAATACGGTTCAGGGATGGTATTATCTGGAAGCCAAGGAGCATGAGAGGGCTAATATAAAAACGGTTTTAGGGCTTAAACCACAACCTCGAGTGTTGCATTGGCAGATGGTTGAAGTTTTAATGAAATCAAAAGCAGATACTGTTATTATTCCAATGCAGGATTATTTAGGATTAGGGTCCTTTGCTCGTATGAATACCCCTGCTACAAAGATGAATAATTGGAAGTGGCGTTTAGAAAAAGGATTATTGACATCTTCATTAGCTAAGAAAATATTAATAACTACACGTAATTCAAAAAGGTGTTAAAACAATGATTTTATCTAAAACAAAAATTACAGTTCTAATTATAGGTTTTACGGTGGTTCTTGTTGTGATCATTAAAATGGTTTTATCTCATTTAGCAAACCCTATAGATCCCGTTGCTGCACGTGCTAAAGGGTCTTTGCAGGCTAAGGTCAAAATTGTTGAGTTTATTGATTTTGAATGTCCAGCTTGTGCAAGGGGAGCTATCCAACTAAAAGAATATTTAAGTCAATATCCTGAGAGTATGCATGTTCAGGTGAAATATTATCCTTTAATGAATGTCCACCGTCATGCTTTGCAAGTAGCCGCCTATGCCGAATGTTCCGCGCGTCAGGGGAAGTTTTGGCCATTTTTTGATGTCTTAATGTCTTCGCAGGCCTCCTGGAGCCAATTGATTAATGCGGAAGGGATTTTCGACCAAATCGCTCAAGGAGCGGGTGTGAATATGGAAAGTTTAAAATCTTGCCTTCCTCGTGAGGATGTTTCAGCAACCATTATGGGAGAGAAATCCTTAGGACGATCTTTGGGGGTTGAGTCGACACCTTCTTATTTTATTAATAATAAAATGGTGGTGGGGACAAAATCCTTGGAAGAAGAGTTAAATAAAGTTCTTCCTAAGAGAACAAAATAATATGACTGCTATTTTCTTTATTCTTCGTATTTTTATTGGGCTAGTCTTCATAGTTTCAGGTTTTGAGAAAGTCATAAGCCCTTATCAGAATTTTCTCTATGTCATCCAAGCTTATCAATTGTTTCCCAGCTGGATGGAAACTTGGGTAGCAATGATTTTCCCATGGGTAGAGCTTATGATAGGAATCTTTACTTTCTTAGGTTTGTGGCTTGATTTATCATTAAAAGGGGCTTTGCTTTTCTTCGGTTGTTTTGTTGTTATTGTAGGGCAGGCTTTACTGCGACATTTGCCCCTTGACCAATGCGGTTGTTTTGGCGAAGCAATTCATATTCCTCCGCAGACCATCCTAGTATTTGACAGTTTTATGCTCCTATCCGTCTTTTGGCTTATGCGGCACTTCTCCAAAGCCAAAATCCTCAGTCTAGACAGACACTTCAATTCTTAGAAAGCGCTTTCTCAAAAACCCTCCCAAGGCCTTGACACTAGGTATTTGTATGCCATACTTTGTCTAAAGGATGAAGAAATTATGACCCCATATACCCTGCATCTTAATAAGAGTACGTTTAATATTGTCCGTAAATTGGTGGCTATTGTTGTTTTAATAGCTTTCTTTGCCACTTCTGTTAATACTTCTGTTTTTGGTTCGACTCCGCTCACCACAGGTGCTCAGCCCTCTCAACAGGCTCTGCTGCCGTGGATGCCTCAGCCGGGAGTGAGAATTTCCTTAAGCCCAGAATATACGCCAGCCCATTTACAGGGAATGGTTATCCATCCTGAAAACGCCCTTTTGTTTGATTTTATTATTAACCGCGGTGACCAGGAGCTTGCAGAGGCCCAAAAAGAGCAGGAATATAAAAAGTTGGTTAAATATTTCTTGGCTTCACTGGCTATTCCTGATGATAACCAGTGGGTGAACCTTTCTCCTTATGAAAAAGATAGAATCATCAAAGACGATTTTGGCAAAACTGAAATGGGCCGGGATTTGTTGTCGCAAGATTATATCCTTAAACAAATTACAGCCTCGATGATTTATCCTGAAAGTAACTTAGGCCAGAAGTTTTGGGAAAAGGTTTATTCTCAGGCGTATCAGCAATTTGGTAAAACAACTGTTCCAGTGAACACCTTTAATAAGGTATGGATTATTCCTGATGAGGCGGTTGTTTATGAACATGGCAACACGGTCTATGTGCTTAAAAACCATTTGAAGGTGATGCTAGAAGAAGATTATCTTTCCTTAGATAAACACAGCGGTATATCCAACACAGGGACTGCTGCCAAGAATGTTAATAAATTAGGTTCTGAAGTTGTCCGTGAGATTGTTCTGCCTGCTTTAGAAAAGGAAGTTAATGAGGGAAAGAATTTTGCAGCCCTTCGCCAGGTCTATAGCGCCATGATTTTGGCCGCCTGGTATAAGCGTGTCTTAAAAGAGTCTTTATTGGGGAAGATTTATTTGGATCGTTCCAAGATCAAAGGGGTAGACCAACAAGACACTGAAGCAAACCACAGGATTTATCAGCAGTACCTGACGGCTTTTAAGAAAGGGGTATTTAACTATATTAAGGAAGATGTGGATCGTTATACCAAAGAGCCAATCCCAAGAAAGTATTTCTCCGGCGGGGCGATTGGGTGCAAAGCATATCAGCCGAGTTCAGGGAATTCGGGTTTAAAAGTGCTAAAGCGCCTTACGTCAAGTGAGGCAATGATAGTTCAGGGGTATGCCAGACAGACAGATGAAGCGATGGTAAAGCTTACGGAATTGCTTGAACCTAAAGCTATCCAAGCGATGGTAGCCGTTGAAATGGTTAGTCAGGCATGGAAGGCTCTTGCTTGGCTAAATAGTAGTGGGGCGGATAATCAAAGAGCTCTTAAAACCTTAAGGGCTTTCTTAAATGGGGAGACGGATGCAGAGCATAATCCTATTGTATTAAATGCTCCTCAAATAGAGATTCTAAAAAGCAACGGTATTTTACAATCTGATGCAAGTGTAGGTGAAGTTACTATTGATCAAGTCATTAGCAATCTTTTTTTGTTAGTTGTCTCTGGAGAGATGCAGAAGGTGCAGGTAGAGGCATATGATTTAAATGCTGTTAATAAGATGTTAGCTAAGATGATCAAGAAAGAACTTGTCTTAGCTTTGGAACAAGCTGGCGAAGTAGGGAAAGCTCAAATTAAAGGTGGAGCCAGCGTATATCAAATTATTTTACCTGGTGCTTCTCCCATCCAACAAGGGATATTAGCTGAAGCTGTCAATGGATTAGGGATTACAGTTTCTCGGGATCAGATAAAACGGGTTATCTTGCAGTTTGCTGATAAAAAAGCATCTGCAAGTTTGGCAGGTAAGTTAAAGTCCATAGCTGCTAATCTTGAGGGAGATGCTAATAAGGCAATGCTAAAGGAAAAGTCCGTACAAGAAGGTATGTCAAATGGAGAATTCAAAGCGTCAAGGGTCCCATCGAGCACTGTTAACGAAGTTTTTAGGGATATATCTATTCCTAATGCTGGTTTTACAAGTGGATTAAGAAGAGAACAATTAAAAACAATAAGGAGACTTACTGAACAATTCTTGCCTTATGAACAGATCCATGTGTATAGCGGAGATCATGATGGGCAAGAGCTAACAAATAAAAGACAGTTAGATGGCATTTTGATTGCAACGGTTGCAACTTTCTTAAAAGATTTAATGACGAAGAACCTAGTTGTTGCCCAAGACATGGATCCCAAAGCGTTAGAACAACCTGGTTTAGCAACTGCCCAGTGGACTAAAGAGAGTCTAGGTTTAGAGAATTTAGAAAAAGAAGGTTTTAGTCCTAAAAATATAAAACCGAAAGATCTC
>JBAXBI010000032.1:0-9838 GCA_037142055.1 Candidatus Omnitrophota bacterium
ACGTGCCAGACCAGGCGAAGTTATTCCTGCGGCTTGGTAATACTCTGAACGTTCCTCAGGAGGCAGTTGGACAATTTCAGCTTCAAGTTTGGTACACAAGGTAATTAACGCGGCCCCTTCTTTGGCTGCACGTTCACGTAAAGGTTTCATCAAGACCTCATCAGGTTCACCTTCGTCGGTGTTAGCAACATACAACAAAGGCTTTCCGGTAAGAAACTGAAATTCTTCATAAGCTTCACGCGGCAAATCTTGGTTACGAGCGGGTTTCCCTTCGTTAAAGCCTTTAATTAATTGATTTAAAACTTCACATTTATCCTTGGCCGTCTGGTCTCCCCCTTTAGCTGTCTTCATCCATTTTTCCAAGCCTTTTTGGGCCTGCTGAACATCCGCCAATAAAAGCTCGGTCTCAATGATCTCAGAAGCGCTCAATGGGTTTAATTCATTCATGACGTTGACGATATTTTCATCTTTAAAACAACGCACCACGTGCGCTATAGCATCGACGGAACGAATGTGCGACAAAAACTTATTACCCAAACCTTCTCCCTGACTTGCTCCCTCGACAATACCTGCAATGTCCACAAAACGGATCCCAGCAGGAACAAGCTTCTGTGAACCCCATTCCTTAGCAAACACTTCCATGCGGGCATCCGGCAATGGGACGACGCCAATATTAGGTTCTATGGTTGTAAAAGGGAAATTCTCGGCTGCTGCAGCCGCTCCAGTTAATGCATTAAACAGCGATGATTTACCAACATTAGGTAACCCTACAATTCCTATTTCCATGTTTTATTTAGCCTCATTGATAAGAGGGCTGACCTTGATAGCATCCAACGTCACGCGAATATGCGCCTCTTGTACGTTTAAAATCTGTGAACGCTGAATTTTGATAGAGGCTTTAGAGAGCTTCCCTGTATTAATAAGCTGATCATTTAATGTCACCTGACTAATCCCGTATAATTCAACATCGAGTTTCTTGGGGTTATAATATTCTACTGTTATTGTTCGCTCTGCAAACTGACAAGTGACGCTAGCCACCCCTTTAGCGTTGAACTCCTCCTTGAGTAGCTGCGGTGAAAGCAATAAATCCCCCCCTGCTCCACGAACACCAAAGACCTGCGTCAACTGCGTCAATACCAACCAGCTCGCAGAACCAGTTAGATAATGATACATCCCCCGACCTTGGGAATCAAAATATTCTGGAACTCCAGGATAAATCTTACTGCGTTTGGTATCGGTCGCCATCCTATAGAGCGACTGTAATACTTCATACCCTTTTCTAGCAAACCCGCGCGCATAAAGAGCATACGCATACATAACAACCATGTGACTAAAAAATGCCCCATTTTCTTTTGTGCCATACGCAAAACCAAACGCACGGCCTAAATCCAAATAATGTGTACTTCCAAAATCCGTATTGAGCCGATACCCTCCAAGTTCTTTATCTTTAAGGAATTGATCAACACTTAGGGTGATCTGTTGGATTTCTTGAGAGTCTGCTAACCCACTCATAATAGCGAAAACTTGTCCTGTCAAAGTCATCCGCACATTTCCGTCTTTTATGCCTTCTACCCTTTGGGCCTTATTATCATAATACCCATTAAACCACTGATACTTCTTTCCTTCATAATCGACGGTAATCTTCTCTTGACGCCTGATTTGCCCGAAAATCCAATGCGCTTTATGCCGCAAATCTTTGGCCACATCGGCAATGGACACCGCAACCATTTCTCCGCTTAAGACAGGTTCAACGTTATGAAAATACTTCCCAAAAAGATGCTCATGCTTTTCTTTGGCATGATCATAATTGATCGGGTGAGCACTGAAGGAATCCAATAAAATCAAAAGCTCTTTAGCTAAATGTAAGGTCGTTTGTTTCTTGATCTTGCCTAATGTCTCAATAAGATCCGCAATTTTTAAAAGATTACCCCCATAAAATGACATGAACGCAACCGATTCACCCTTAGCAAAAGCCATATCCAACCCATCATTCCAATCAGCGCTTTCTAGCCGAATGATGTTATGTTCTCCCACATTAAAGAACTGTACCAAATTCTGGACAAGAAGATGTTCAAGGATAGTCCCGTGATAAATCAAACCCTTTTTGTCCAAGAGATGATTGCCATACTGACTAATCCAACCCAAATCTTTTTCCATGGATCTCGACAACTGAGGATCTTTAAAATATGTCTGCTTTTCTAAAAGCAAATCATAATCACCTGTTTGGTCGATATATAAAAGAATTGTTAAAAAAGGCCATGTTCCATGATCCATCCACACACGGGTAATGGCGTTGCGATCTGCAATGAATTCTCCAGGCTTTGTTCCAATGATGGTGGCATTGCTACCGTCAATTCGAATACCAGCACAATTATTCAATAGGCTCTCACGTACCAAGTTCGGTTCAATAAAAATCAACGAAAGCAAGTCTTGCCAAATATCCCTCCAGCCTTTGCCACCTTTGCCATAATCATGATCCGGTAAAAATGAACAACCGAAAATCCGACGTAAAATAGGCTGCAAGGTAACCCAACGCATCCAGGAATTAAAATTCTCCTGCCCCGTTTTAAACTCTATTGAGGAAATTTTATCCTTCCAGAAGTTCTTGTTGGCTAAAAGCGCACGTTCAAAGTTCTCTTGTGAGTCAAAGAGACTAAAGGTATCTTTAGCTTGCTGGCTATTTAATGCAATTCCAACGGCCATAATATAATCTACACTTGCACCAGGCTTTAAGGTGATCTCTTTAAAACGAAGCGCTCCAATTGCTTCCTTACCATCAGCCTCTTGTTGGGAGAGCTTCTTTGGTTCAAGGTTCTTAGCAACAGCTTCAGGCTCTCGTAAAGAGCCTCCTTCTCCATAAAAACTTTCAAATGTTGGGAAGCTCCCGACTAAACCAGAGGCTTTATCCTGACGGCCAAAAACAAAGTAGACACTGTTTATATCCTTATGTCCTTTCTCGTTAAAGGCCATTGTTGGTTTAACTAAAACACCTTCCTTGGTTTGTTCGACGCGGTTAAGCAACGCCGTCACATGTTCATGGTCATGCTTATTAGCTAACGATCGTCCAAAGATAGGAATCGCTCCGGTGGGAGTAAATTTGATGGCCTTACGAGAAATATTCTTAACGGTCACCCTCATGAGCTCAACAGTCTCATTGCTTGTGGGAACAAAATTAACAGCCGTTAGCTCAATGCCCTCCTTTTTATAAACACGTTCTACCTTATGCCATAAAGGACCGATGGTAACTGTTGCTTGATCCGTCGGATTTTCAGAAGCTAAAGAAATAACACCTTTGCCCTTAATAAAAATAAAGAATTCTCTTAACGGATAACGTAAGTCTTCTCTCGAGGCAGGTTTTGTAATGTAGTAGTATTTATCAATCTTGATATCCCCACTTAATAAAGGAGTAATAGCTGACTTAATCCCGTTAGCATCCACACCACATAAAGGGGCATAAATAGTTTTGATCCCTACAGCATCTTGAGATGAAAAAGTAATCCCATCAGAATGATATTGGTAAAATGGTTTGGAATTCATAATCGCATAAGATAGCAGAAGATTGTGTTTAAGTAAATAGGCAAGAACTTCTCTTTCAAGAGGCGAGAGTAAATTTAAAGAGGCGCTGAAGTCTCATAAAATTGACATCATCAAACTTAAAACCAACGTCCCACATAGAAATATTAATCGGCTTGCTCCAAACAACCCGACCACTTAATACCATTGGAGATGCCCCATCTGGTAATTCTACTTCCAAAGCCACACGATCATTTAAGAACATTCTGTCATTGGTGACAATATGTGCACCGGAGGCAGAAGCATCCCTTAAGAAAACATCTCTCCCGAAGTCTCCGCGAGTATCTTTAAACTTAGCAGGGAAACGTGTTTGAAAACGATCAAAAATACGACGTTCGTCATCCATGGCTATTGGAAAACCTTAGTTAATAAATATTCTTCAATCAAAGGACTAAAGGGGAAAACGTACACCAAACTAAATCATGCTTCAAAATAACGATCTAAACGCCTAGGGGAACCAGAAAGTATTTCATCGTAAATAAGCCCAACCCTATATTGCTCCGAATCGGACAACTTACGCACCCATTTAACAACCCCAATAACCAAAACGGGATCAGTATTAGGCTTAAGCTGTATTTCTATGGCGATCTTTTCGTTAATGTTATGGGGATGAGAAGAAATAAAGCCCATGCCGTGACGACTAATATCAATAGTTTGAGTATTATCAAAAGTCGAATCTTCTTTGCTTTCAACAGGTACGAAGCAATTACGGCGAGGCTCACTTCGCTTATTAGTCGCAGTTGTCATAAAACGCTTCCTTATATATTTATATTACTAGGGATACTGGGGTTTAATTCTATTAATAGTATAGAACTTATAATTCAAAAAGCAAATGAAAACAGGAAAAAATATTAAGCCCTAACTATATACAATTCATACTTTTATGCACTTGTCTTGCTTTATTTTTAAACAAAACTAATAAATTCTCTCTAATGAATTGATAAAGTTTTGCCCTATGTTATACTCATAAGCATGACTCAGGATCATTCCAATAAGAAAGCTCATCAGATGACTTTAGAAGAATATAATAAAGTCAAAGAAAAACGAGCCCAAAGCAAACTCAAATTACACTTCCCTTTAATGGTTAAGTTTTTCTTTATATTTCCTATTGTTTATTTTCTATTTTTACTCCTTTATTTTCTTTTTTATATAAGATTTTCAGTAGAACATTAATATTATGGCTATCACAGATATTGTTGTGCTCCTCAGCAGCGCTTTCCTAGTCCTCCAAGGGGCTAGACGTGGGTTTTTCGGGTCTTTATTAGGCCCCTTAGCTCTAATTTTCGCCTCCATTATTAGTATTATTTATTTTATTGGGACTAAAAACTTCTTTATAAGTCTTTGTATCGGTCTTTTGGGTCCCTTGCTTTTAACCTGGATCTTCCGTTTTTTCTTTCATTCTTGGAACAAGTTAACGAATCCTGATGGAAATTTAACCGCTGCAAGCCGTATCGGTGGAGCTATATTGTCCCTGAGCTGGGGTATCGGCATGATAACAATTACACTACTGCTTTTTTCCTTAATGCCACCTACTAATAAACCCTTACACTTTGCGTCAAACGATCTTCAGAAATCGATCTTTTATCATCTTATTAAACCTCTTAACTTTCTTGCTCCCGATGAAAATAAACCAAAATCTCCCCAAGATGATATAAAAACTCTTTCAGCAGACCAACGTATTCAAGATATCATCAACGACCCTCAACTTGTTGAATCTATCCGTAATAAAGACTATTCCTCAATTATGTCTAACCCCAAAATTATAGCTCTTACCCAAGATCCAGTACTGTTAAAACGAATGTTCGCACTTTATAAACAAGTATCCCAACAGCAACAGCTGCAACAGCAACAAGAAACTAACTCTGCCCAATAACAAAGAAGTTGTTCCTTCCCCATTGGGACATTGTTCAATCTTTGAATAAACGCACTTAATTAAGATGTTTTAGATCTCTAGAGTCTTCTTTGGCTTCTTGAGATTTTTCTTGTTGTTCTCGAATATTAATGTACCGAATGAGCAAAAACATATATAGGGTAAGAACAACCAATAAAGCTATCGAAACATTGCGACGGAAATTAGTGCTTTGCTGCCAATCCGCTGGATCCCAAATCATCTGTCCTTGTTTGTTAACATATCCCCGTCTAATATCGTTCTTTTCAAAACCAACACGTGCAAGCCCTCCATAGAAATCTCCTGCCCAATCAAATTGAGGAGTCAATGCAAATTGTCCCTTTGTATTAAGATACCCCCATCGACTGGAATTGGAACTTTTAAGTTTAGTGTTCGTCTTAACTGCTGCTAAACCATCAGAAAAATCTCTCGCTTCTATCCACCCATCTCCATGAAGAACAACATGTCCATTTTTATCCAAAAATCTAACATTATTTTGTCCTTTTACCAACCCTACCCCATCGGATAAAGAAAATGCATCTATATAAGAAGGTTCTGCCACCCAATGCCCTTGAAGGTCAATATATCCCCACTGCCCCTTTTGCTTGACAGGAGCCACTCCTTGTGAGAAATCTCGCGCTTGCTCAAACAAAGGAGTAATCACCATATCGCCCGACGAATCAATATATCCCCAAAGACCCTTCTTCTGTACTGCTGCTCGGTTTTCATGAAAATCTCCTGCTTGCTCATAAAGGGACGGGATCATCCAGAACCCATAAGGGTTAATATACCCCCAAAGAAGACCTTTCTTAACCGCTGCAAGCCCATTGTCCGTAAAGCTTCTAGCCTGAAAGTACTTAAGAGGGATAACTTCTTCACCTTTCTCATTTATAAAGCCATAGGTAGGTAAAAATTTCTTTGGATCCTTTCGGGCGATTGCAGCCAAACCTTGAGAGAAATCCTTAGCCCAATGATACTTAAGGGGAATTATCGTCTGTCCTTCATGGTCAATAAATCCCCAAAGCTTTCCGACTCTAACTAAGATAAGACCTTGTTGAGAATACCTTACCCCCTCATCAAAGCTCATAGGAATGATTAGACGTCCACGGCCATTGATATATCCTGTCTTACCCTTTTGAACTACTTCATAGCGAGAATAATTCCCGGTATATGCTTCCCAAAGAATATTTCCCCAAGGAGTAATTTGATCAATAAGTAATGTATAAGCAATGATGACTAAGAAAATAAGAACGAATTTCTCTCGAAACAACATGGGGAAATTATACCATACCCTTAAGGCATGCGCCCACTTATGGGACTGTGATAAACCGTACTACTTTGGAAGGATTACTATCAAAACTGCTTACTGTTTATCTTTAAGTCTCGTATAAATATATGATACCCCTAAGAAAACAGCACCAACAACAATGACGGCTAAAATCTTATAGATCGTCTGCATGCCAGCAAGTTCTATAAAAAGGATGTGTAGGCCCGCCAGAATTAAAACACCTAAAGCGCTTAAGCGCAAAACCTTATGTTCGAAAAGAAATCCTATGGTCAAGGTAACAGCTCCTTGAATAATCCAGCCAATGGTTAACCATTGCGCGCTGCATTCCTTACCTATAACACAAAGCATTAAAAGACAAGATGTTGTAGGCAAGACTATTTCATAAAGAGACTCTTCCTCTCTTGATAAAAGTTTTCCTTTATAAAACTTATGCAAAACGAGAGCTAACCCTAAAAATATCAAAGAAAGAAAAGTCCCTAATCCAATATTGTACTGAAAAGACACCGTTCCTAATACTTGCACTATCTCTGTATTGCTTAAATCCACTGCAAGGAAACGCAAGAGAACCGATACCCCTAAAACACTAGCCATAAGCCTATAGGCGGCCTCCTTATAATATACACCAAGAGAAAACATGACTAACATCAGAACGCTCCAACATATCGTTATGCTAAGGGACGAACAGTGTACAAAAACTGCCATAGACAAAAATAAAAACATCAATGAAATGTGCCCAACGATTAATTTCTCTCCCTGAAACATTTTATAGATATAGGCTAAGAAAGCATGCGCTAGTGCTAATAAAAGGAGTAATCGATACGTTCCAACTGGATGGTAAATATTCATCTGGTAAATTGTCACCATCGCGGCTAAAGTAAAAAGCCCACTGTTTAACAAGTTCCCCGTTACAGCAGTATAAGAATCCTGCGGTTCTTTTGAAAATACTCCAATAAGCACAACCACAAAGGTAAGCCAACTAATGACTAACATCGGCATCCCAATAGTGCTAGAGAGTTGTGAATCTGTAAAGCTAAGAGCCACATTCAACCATAAAAGTTGGATAATATAACTGGAACCAATACCTAATAGTAGAAAGGACTTCCATTGAAAGCTATACGCAATCAAAGCAATACTTACAACTAAGAATGCCCACAACCAAACCGTTGAGGCATCCACTCCTCCTAGTGTCAAACTAATAAAAGCAAGCACATACGTCAAACTAGTTACAATCCAAGAACGATACTTTAGATTATAAAAAATAGTAACGGCGCTTACGAGCAAAAGTAAACTTACTGCAATGGTTTGATTCTCAATAAATCGGGTAGCTGGAATATAATGCAAGGCATAGGTAGTTAGATATAAAAGGCCCCACGCTCCTGCTAAAATCCCCCAGGCAAACTTTCTTAACTCTTCCTTCTTCTCTAGAATATGTCCTCCTATTAAAAACCCCACGGCTAGAGCATACCCTAGAATAATCTTCATTAATGCTGAGAAATATTGAAAGGTGTAACTAATAAAAAGCCCCACCCCTAATACAAACAACACAACCCCTATACGGTTCAGCCAAAACTGCCCAAATATCCATTCGAACCCTTCCGTCCTTGGCTGAGGTTGAGGGGATGTTGGCGGCTGTATACTTTCAGCGGCTTCAGGTTGCACCTGCTGCAGGGGCTCAATTTTTTGTTCAATCGCATGATCTGTTTTCTGAATGATTAAATTTTCTATAACCTCTATCCGTTTTTGTAATTCCATCATAGTATTTCTAATAAAACGTATTTGTTCCTTGGCTTGATCCAAGGTCATCGATCCCATAGATATTTTCTCTAATTTCTTCGGTTCCGGTTCGCACAGCGTAATAAATAACCCCACTGGCCCCAGGAAAAGGCCTAAAAAGAAATACCACAAACTTAAACCCTTTCTGTTAATCACTACCACCGTACCGATAATCGATAAAACCCAAATTAAAAATAAAATCATACGTTTCTCCTTACATAGAAACAGTGCTCATCTCTTATTGACCTACAGGCAAACTATCATTAACTGGAACAAGCTGCAATCCACAAATCATAGCATCAGCAAAACTCCGCCTTCCATCAGAAACTACTCCGCCTGGTTTTATTAGAATATTAATACTCTCCCCTTCTTGGACCTCAATATTTGCAAATCTGACGTACTGACTTCCTTCAACCCATCGGGTATTCTCAACAGCATCCATATTATTAGACGTTGATTTACGCCCATAACTACGCCCTCCGATGGTTAACGTATAATCTCCATAATAGGCTGAATCTGTCCCGTGCCCATATATATACAAATGGTAGAGCCCTGCTGGAACCTTATACAAGATAACCTGCGAATTCCCCCCTTGGTTATTCTTAGGATAATTAAAACTATCCAGCATCGGATCTTTAAGCCCCATACGTCCAGCGTTACTCCAACCTCCACCTAGATTGACCAGTCTCACCTGAATGGGACTGACATCTGCCTTAGTTGATTTTAAATTGTATTGAGTGTGATCATTATTCCAGGCAACCGCGACTGTATTCCAATAATCCCCCTGCCATCCGTCTGCTGCAGCACCGCTTTTGGCAGATGAAGTCCCTTTCCAAGAGCCAAAATCAACATTAAACGTGTGCGGACCAAATACTGTCGGGGCCTGTTGAGACTGAACCTGTTCCATCGGTAGCGATTGCCTTTGCAGCAGGACGTTCTGATTATTATCTAAATTAGGTACTATGATCCTCTTTTTCTCTATAACCCTTCCAATAACAGCCTCTCTATATGGTTCATAATGTGTATTCTCCGGGACTTTAGTATATGTTACGGTCTTTGCTTGATACCGTTGTGTGATTTTCTCTCTTATTTGATCTGCAGACATCCCCCTGTTATACCACTGTTTATATTGTTGTACCTGTGTCTGTGAAGGCTCCTCCCCTGTCAAAGCTCTATAATAACTCGTGATTGCGTTTAAAGTTTGAGGTCTTAACATCCCTCGTACATCGCGTCTATTTAACACCTCTTGATTTACCCGTCGATACTTGAACTGATTCCCCTGTAGGGTGTTCTTATGAAAAGAATAAATAAAAAGC
>JBAXBI010000033.1:0-9818 GCA_037142055.1 Candidatus Omnitrophota bacterium
AGTAGGCTCAGCTATTAAAATACAAACAGCATCCTTCTGGCTACGGCCAATACGCCCCCTTAACTGATGCAACTGACTTAAACCAAAACGCTCCGCATGTTCAATGACCATCACATTAGCATTGGGGACATCAATACCAACCTCCATAATGGTTGTTGCCACCAAAATATCAATCTCATGATTCTTAAATTTCTGCTTTATGTCATCAACCTCTGCCCTATCCATTTGCCCATGCACCAGCGCTAAACGAAACTCTTTAAATTCAAATTGCATAAAATGATCAAAACTTTCTTTTGCCGCTTTAAGATCAAGCTTTTCACTTTCTTCGACCAAAGGATAAATAATATACGCTTGAGTACCTTTGCTAACCCATTCGCGCACTCTCTCGTAAATTCCTTTGGCCTTATCTGCTGGGAAATGATAAGTCGATGTTTTTCCTCTTCCAGGGGGAAGCTGATTAATCACGGACACGTCCAAATCTCCATAAAGCGTCAAACACAAGGTTCTTGGAATAGGCGTTGCTGTCATGATTAAAACATCAGGATTACTTCCCTTTGCTGAAAGCAGAGCCCGCTGATTAACCCCAAATTTATGCTGCTCATCAATAACAATAAAACTTAAATTCTCAAAATCAACCGCCTCTTGAAGTAACGCATGAGTACCGATAATAATATCAATTTCTTTAGTTTTCAACTGTTGATAAAGTTTATCCTTCTGTTTCTTAGTCATCCGACTGGTAAGCAGGCCTAGACGAATTTCTCCGAAGGAAGCATTAGCAAATATTTTTTTAAAATTCTCGTAGTGCTGACTAGCTAAGATTTCTGTTGGAGCCATAATCGCCGCTTGTGCACCATTTTTAACGGAAGCAATGCATCCAAAGAAAGCTACCACCGTCTTGCCACAACCCACGTCCCCTTGTAACAACCTAAGCATCGGCCTTTTCTTCCTCATATCCTCGGATATATCTTGGATTGCTTCATGCTGGGCTTCTGTTAAAGTAAACGGAAAACTCTTAGCATATTGCTCAATCACCTCAGGAGTTATCTGATGAGAAAATCCTTTTTTCTCAATAATACTTTGCCGTCTTAAAATCACGCAAACCTGAAACAAGAAAAACTCCTCAAAAGCCACCCGAGAATTAGCCGATTGTTGCTCCTCGATAGTTCTTGGGAAATGAATATGCCTAATACTGTTGGTGATATCCTCTAAGTTATGTCGCTTTCGAATATCAGAAGGAATAATATCTTTAAGAAGATCTGCATGTTGAGCTAATATAGAATCGATAAGTTTACGCAAATACCTCTGCGTGATACCTTTTGTTAAAGGATAGATAGGAACAATTCGTCCCATATTTAAAGTTCTATCCTCAGCATTAATAAGCTCAAAATCAGGAACAAGCATCTGTAGCCGATTCTTAAAAACCTCAACCCTACCATGAAGAACAATTTCCTGCCCTTCCTTAAAATACCTATCTAAATAAGGCTGATTAAACCAGACACAGAAAATCCGTCCGCTATCATCTCCTACTGAAATCTCAAAAACCCTTGTTTTAGAATAAAAATTTCGTTTCCCAACTGCCAATACATGCCCAGCCACGGTTTGTTTCTCCCCCACCTTAATCATTGCCATCGGTGTAAATTGTGAACGGTCTTCATAACGAGAAGGAAATAAATACAACAAGTCTTCAGCCGTGTGAATACCAAGGTTTAGCAATAGCTTCGCTTTAGAAGGGCCTACACCTTTAATAAATTGAATAGGAAGTTCAGAAAGACTTTTCATGAAGAATAATGTGAAAACTTGATCTGAAGCAGGGCAGATCTAAATAGTTAATTTAGCTATTTCCAATAATTAGCTTTTAAAAGCTTACCAAAATTCTGGGCAGCGTCTACACGGATGCCTTCTTTTTCCAAAACTCGCTCTTGATGACATACTGGAATATCATCCACCAACTTAGCCACATAAGCATCCACTTCTTGATCGCTCATAGCTTTATTACGTATATTAGCAAGTTCTCCAGAATCTAAAAAGAACCCTCCACACTGATAACATTCATCGACCTTAACTTCTTGAGATCTTTCATATTTATGAATATGCATCAAAAGGTTGCATTTAGGACATTTAATCTGTGCACGATTTTCATCATTAACACGAGGATAATTTAATGCAGCTTTAAGAGACTCTCCAACCCCTTCATTATTTTGATCAAGATTTTGTAACGCAATATGGTCAAACCATATCCCCTTACAGCCATTCTCACACACGTAAACCTTCTGACCATAATCTTCCTGTACCATTTCTTTTGAACACACAGGACAATTCATTCTAAACCTCCTCAAAATTCTGGAAAGACCTAATAACGCATAGTTTTTAAACGTTTGGCGAGTTCTTTACGGTAGCCTTTATCAAAAACTTCTTGAAAATCATAACCATCTTTAAAAGTTTCATACTGCTCTTGCTTGTCTCTAGCAATAATCTTATATTCTTCAAGGTTAAAGACGATATTACCGAAATCTTCAGTTTTCTTAACCCCCCAATAATCTAAGACAGGAATTGTCATGGGACCAAATTTCTTCATCAAAAGGCCTTTAATACCTTCTAAAAATTCATAGCCATTAACATGTTTATCACGTTTAAACTTCTTTTGGGCAAAACTTAAAGCTTCCATGACAAATTCATAGCTATCGACGTGATATCTAGGGTCTTCTTTGCAAATTTGAGAAACTATATAATAAAACTCTTCGTTCATGGATTTTATATTACTCCTTTCAAAATACATTACAAAAACATTTTAAAAAATCTTAAATTTTAAAACTTAAGGTTATGTATAATATCATTCATGAAAAATTGGGCCTGGAAACTCTATGGCATTTTCTTAAGCACTGTTATCTTAAACAGCTTAAAAGACATTTTTATTAAGGACTCCTCTTTTCGAGTCTTTTACACTATCCTGATCGCTTTTGACAAACGCTACATCTTATTCTTAGCCCTAAATATTATTGACCTTCTTATAAATATCTTTGCTGCAATAGTCGTCTTCTATTATATTTTCAATGTGAAAAGATCTTTAAAGCTATGGAAGGCTTTATTTCTATTACGTATAGGATTTGATCTAATAGGACACTTCTATGATATACAATTTATCAAAGCCGCTTTCTTCCAGAATCTTACCTATGGCCTTGCATGTATCGGAGTCCTTGCACTTCCTATGCTACCTTCCTATCTCGCCCACTATAATTACGCTTTTAAAAAATCACCCATCGCTAAAGAAACAAAACTACAAACTATGTCTTAAGCATAACAACATTAATAAGTAATATATTCTTACGTATTTTATAATCAATCTCAACCAGCCCTGCATACCCCGCTTCAAGATAAATACTTTTAATCTTATTAAGAATTGCTTGGATTTGTACCTGTGATAACTTTTTATTTCGATTTTCTTTAAAAATCTTATCGAGGAGCTTCTTATCCTTTAAAACAAATCCTGAAATTACTGTCCGACGAATTAATACAGGTGTACTTGCTTTTAATTCTTGCACCTGATCTGCTGCGACAACAGGAGCCTCTTGAGCCCTGCCTAACTCTAAAGTCATGAGTAATAACACTACTAATAACATAACAATTCTATTCATTCTTACCCCTCCATAATTTATTATGAGACTATTATTATGGCCTTATTAAAAGCTCATCGACCCACCTTGCGGTGTCATTACCACCCCAGCAGATAAACTTTCAGAGAAATCGATCTTATCTTTATTAAGGCTTTCCCTTAGATGTTGCTTCTCAATTCTTTTTTTCATCTGTTCAGGAGTAAGAACCTTACTTAGCTCTTGATTTTCTTCTTCCTGAAATTTACGCATATTCATCCTTAAATTCTCCGTGTTAAGAACCGGTTCACCTTCTATGCTATCAAAAAATGCCTTTTGTTCCGTTAAAGCCTTCTTAACAATTGGCTTAACCGACAGCGCTTGCTCATCAGTCAAATTAAGTTCAGTCTTCATCTTCGCAACAATCTCATTTACGCTTAGGTGTCTTTCTTTTTCTGCGGCATACACAGATACTGCCGTAACAAAGAATATCATTATTAAAAATCCTGCAAGCTTATCTTTCATTCCAAACTCTCCATTTGCCAATAGTCAGGCTTCATTATTGATTATACTGCTCTTGAATTGGATTAATATACCACTTAAGACCGTATTCGTTAATAAAAACCTTCTTATGCAAAAATCCCTTGTTCACACAACCACTGTTGGATTTTCTTACGTATTTGCTCTTTAACAAGCTGTGTTTGAATTAACTTCTCTTGAAAGCTTCCTTCAAACTTTGAAGGGTCAGTAAATCCCCAATGTAATCGTATGCAGGCCCCAGGAAACGCAGGGCATCTCTCTGCACTTGCCTCATCACAGACCGTTACAACGTAATCATATCGATTGCCATTCTTATATAAATCGAACACTGCTTTGGTTGGCTTACCAGTAATATCTATCCCCTCTTCCTTTAAGACTTCAATAACTACAGGGTTTAACTTTCCTGGTTCAACCCCCGCACTTTCCACTTCAAAACGATCCCCCGCCAGTTTTCTTAAAAGCTCTTCAGCCATCTGACTACGGGCGGAATTATGAATACATACAAATAAAACCTTTTGTTTTGCCATAAACCTATCCCCCTATGTACAACAAGATTTAATAATCTCGACTTTTTTATCAAATTTTCTTATAACGTAAACTAAAGCAATCATTACAGGAACCTCCACCAACGGTCCAATAACAGCCGTAAAGGCAACTCCCGAGTTAATCCCAAAGACTGCAACAGCCACCGCAATAGCCAACTCAAAATTATTGCTAGCCGCTGTAAAAGACAGCGTCACTGACCTCCCATAATCCGCCCCAGCCTTCTTGCTCATATAAAATGAAATAAAAAACATCACTACAAAATATATCAATAGAGGAATAGCAATACGGACAACATCAAAAGGGATCTTAACGATATCCTCACCCTTAAGGGAAAACATCACAAAGATGGTAAAAAGCAAAGCGATTAAGGTTATAGGACTAATTGAGGGAATAAACTTACTTTCATACCATTGTTGGCCTTTGAGACGCAATAGTACAAATCTTGTTATCATCCCAGCTAAAAATGGAATCCCTAGATAGATAAAGACACTATAAGCAATCTGACTGATCGTAATATTAACCACACTCCCCTTAAGCCCAAACCATCCAGGCAGAATAGTAATAAACACCCATGCATAGATCGAATAGAAAAAAACCTGAAATATAGAATTAAATGCAACCAAACCCGCACAATACTCCGCATCGCCTTTGGCTAAATCATTCCAAACAATGACCATAGCTATACAGCGAGCAAGCCCAATCAGAATCAGCCCCACCATATATTCAGGATAGCCACGTAAACATACGATCGCTAAAACAAACATCAAAATCGGCCCGATCACCCAATTCTGCACGAGAGAAAGAAGAAGAATCTTGTAATCCTTGAACACATCCCCTAACTCTTCATACTTCACCTTCGCCAGTGGTGGATACATCATCAGGATAAGCCCTATGGCGATAGGGATATTAGTCGAGCCTGACTGAAACTGCTTCCAAAAGCTCACGATCCCCGGCGTAAAGAAACCAAAACTCACTCCAATACCCATTGCTAAAAAAATCCAAATCGTCAGGTAACGATCAAGAAACGACAATTCTTTCTTAGAACTTGCTGCCATGTCACCCCCTCCTTATCTTACGTTAATAAAATGCATCCAAATATAATAAAGTCCAACCAAAATAAAGATCCCTCCTGTAATACGCCGAGTATAAACTTCCAATCGTGCCAACTTATTAAACCACTGATTTAACGACTTTACGCCCAGAGCTATCGCGAAGGCAAAGAACAAGACAGGCAAGCCAGTTCCCAAACCATAAAAGAGTGGCAACATGATGCCACTCTTAGTTTTCAATGCTAACGGGATAAGACTGCCAAAGAACAATGCCGCTGAAACCGGGCAGAAGGACAAAGCGAAAAGAGATCCTAAGCCCATCGCACCCCACGATCCTGAGTCTGCCAAACGATTCTGCCGCTCACACGAAAGATTTAAGCCCGGTAAACTAAACTTAAAAATGTCTAGCAAGAACACCCCCACAATAACCATTGCAGGGCCGAATAGCTTATTCATATTCCCCTGCAAAAAATGAGCAACAACCGGAACACTTAAAAGCGACTTGATAATAAGAACTCCAAGAATGGCATATGCCAACATCCGACCTAGCGTATACGCAAACCCCGCTGAGAGCACAGCATTCACATGCAAAACTTTCTTAGACAGAAATGAGATCGCGGCTATGTTCGTAGCTAAAGGACAGGGACTTATTGACGTCATTATGCCTAACCACAAAGCTGTTCCGACAGCCAACACAAATTCACTCATCACAACTCTCCAATAAACGGCTTAACCTCATCACGTACATAAGCGTGATAGAGCTTCTGATCCCGAAGATAATCCCAAACTTTATCAAGATTCTTATATCTCACCTGCTTGCCGTCCTTGACTAACGAAAGAACAATAGACTTGGTGTAGAGCTGATAATCTGTCACGAAATGATCGTTCACAGATTTATCAATATTAACAATCTTGAACACAATCTTTCCACTCTTTAGCTCATCTGCAAAGTTCTGTTCAAGCGCTTCCTTTGCGTATTGCTCAAGTTTATAACAAGACGGACACCGCGCGTTACCGTGAAAATAGTAAACCACCAACTGTGATTGCATCGGCATTGGCTCAACAAGACCTTGAGCTGTCCTGACAACTTGTTGTGCATCAACGGCTCCTGCCAATAGGATCATTGCAATACAAAAACCCGTCAAAGTCTTTAGCATTTTATAGACCTTTCTTTACTATAAACTTTCCGATCTCCTCAGCTGATAAAAGCTTTCCCGCTGAAATAACTTTACCGTCAACCACCAAGGCCGGGGTTATCATAATCCCATAACCCACGATTCGGTTTATATCTTCAACCTTGACCACTTCAGCCTGAACACCTGCTTCTTTAACAGCCTTCTCGGCATTAACCATCAACTGAATGCACTTGGCACATCCCATTCCCATAATTTCAATTTTCATCGCCTTTCTCCTTCACCTCAAAATATAATTAAAAAAATAGCCTGTAAGAATAATGCCACCCCCCACAACCGAAGCAAAGATAACCAAAAGTTTCAGTTTCATTACTCTCCGCAAGATCAGAAACTCAGGCAATGAAAGCCCAGTAACAGCCATCATAAATGCCAACGCTGTACCAAGGTCCACGCCCTTTTCAGTTAGCGCGCTTACTAACGGGATAACACCGGCCGCATTCGAATAAAGGGGAATCCCAATAATCGTTGCCAGTGGTACCGCAAACCAGTTACCCCTCCGAGCGAACTTAGCCAGAAAATCAGCAGGAACATAGCCATGAATCCACGCCCCAAGCCCAATTCCAATAATCACATAGATCCAAATCTTCTTAAGAATATCCAGTGTGTATCCCTTTGCAAAATCAAAGCGGTCTTTAAGGTTCATTACAGAACCCTCAATATCCACTTTGGGTTTCTTATGATCAAACTTTTCTACAAGATCCTCAACTTTAAGTTGTCCGATCACGATACCTGAGGCAACGGCTACAAGAAGGCCGCTTCCGATGTACAAAAGCGCAACCTTAAAGCCAAATAAACCCCAAAGCATAACCAACGCAACCTCGTTGATCATGGGAGAAGCCACCAAGAACGAAAACGTTACTCCAAGAGGAGCCCCCGCCTCTACAAATCCCAAGAAAAGAGGCACCGCACTACAAGAGCTAAATGGTGTCACAATGCCAAGCAATGACGCCAAAACATTGCCAACATATGATTTCTTCTGGCCAAGAATAGCCCGCGTCTTTTCAGGAGAAAAGAAGGTCCTTATTATGGAAACGATAAAAATAATAACTATCAACAAAAGAAATATTTTTATCGTATCGTATAGAAAGAAGTCTACCGCCTCTGAAAAAATCGCCCCTTTTGGCAATCCTATCAAGTTGTACACTAACCGATCAATCATAACTTTAAGCATTACTCTTTCCCTCTTTCACAGAGCAACAACCTCCCTCAATACGAATCGCCTTGATATTAACAAGTCCGTCAGCTATCTTTTGATGGGCGGATGTAAGTATGCGGGTAAAGGTCGGACGAGAAACTTTCATTAGCTTGGCCGACTGTGCATGCGTTAACTCCTCAAGATCCGCTAGACGAACAGCCTCAAATTCATCAATTGTTATAACAACACCATCGAGCACACCCAACTTCTTGCATTTCGGGCGAAAACATCTCTCACCAGGCAGACATTTAACCCATCTAGTTTTCTTTGGTCTCATTTTTTTATTTCCTATTATGAACTATAGTTCATAACTATATCAGAAAAAGTATAGGTGTCAATGGAAGGCAATCGATAACTTTTATGAGTTTTGGAAGGACTATAGCTAAAGAAGATTAAAAACCACTTCAACTTCCCAAGATTTATTGACCCAAAGGCCAACTATTTCATGACTAGGCCAATGGTCTTTCAGACGCTTGACGGAATCAAGTATTTGTTGGTGGTGAACACTATCCTCGACAGGGTTCCCACGGCAATCATAGTGACCGACTACAAAAAGTTTAGTAGACTTATTAATGTTAACGGAGATTTTAATACTACGTAAGACTTCATGAATATCTTCTTGGGCGGATAAAACACTATCCATACCCGCTTCGGTAATCACATCCACAAAATCAACAGGATAATGATCTTTGATCCAGTTCAAGACAGGCAATTGAACACGCCCATCCATACAATTAAGACAAGTCGCTCGTCTACCCAAATTATTCCTCCCATCAACGTTAATTTTGCACGACATTGTACTTAAAAGCTAAAATAATTGCAAATTTTTAAATAAATGTCTCACACCAAGACAAATTATACTCCATTGGCCGTTACAATGGCATATTGGGCTAAATCATCTTCTTTAATTAACCCATCTTGGAGAACAAAAATACGTTTGGATAAGCGTTTCACATCTGCCACATCGTGAGAAACCATTAAGGTGGGAATCTTAAAACGTTCATAAATCTTTAAAACTTCTTCCTGTAGGGCCCATCGCATAGGCAAATCCAACGCGGAGAATGGTTCATCCAAAAGTAGGATCTTTGGATTACGAATCAACGCTCTCATCAAAGCAGCCCTTTGCTTCTGCCCGCCTGAAAGCATGGATGGTTTAAAGTTTTGAACTTCAATTAACCCTGCAATCTCTAAGAACTCATCAATCAACGAAATATCCTGACTAGAATCTAAAGCAAATTGTAAATTCTCTTTAAGAGTCATATTTGGGAATAAATTATATTCCTGAAATACAAAACCAACAGAGCGTCTCTGCGGTGGAATATTAATCTTACAAGCACTATCAAACCATACCTGTTCATCAACAACAATACGCCCCTCATCGGGATTGGTAAGCCCGGCTAGGATCCTTAAAATGGTCGTCTTCCCAGCACCGGAAGCCCCAAATAGTGAGGTAAACTCTCCAGAACCTAATGAGAGATTAATATCCAATACAACCGGACCATTTCCTGTTGTTATCCGTTTTTTAAATCTTGCCTCAATCATCAAAACACCTTAACCCGTCTGTTAAATAGATAAAAAACAAAAAGAACTGTAAATGAAACAACAACCATAATGATCGAATAGAAATTCGCTGCACCAAAATTTAAAGCTTCAACCTCTTCATAAATAGCCATGGATACTAACCTTGTTTTCCCAGGAATATTCCCCC
>JBAXBI010000034.1:0-9787 GCA_037142055.1 Candidatus Omnitrophota bacterium
GCGACAGTTTTTGGAAAAGATCAAAAGTTGTCGCACTATGAGTTACAATTCGCGTAGCGGAAGCGTTTTATAAAGAAATTTGACAGCAGGGCAATAGGATGGTATATTTTCTTAAGTTCAAAGCAATTGTGTCTTTTAATTCGGTCCCGTGAGACCGAGAAGGATTTTATGAATCATATAAGTAAAGCAGTTGTCACCCGTCAGGCCTAACTCAAATGGTCGGCGGGTTTTTTATTACAATCAAGGATTTCGCAAGACATTAAAAGGGGAACTATGCCACAAAAGATTATGGATCACGAAACAATCAGGCGAGCCATTTTACGTATGGCGCATGAGATCTTAGAGAAGGGTGGAGTAGAAGAGCTAGCGTTAATTGGGATACGCACTCGGGGGGTTGTTTTAGCAGAACGTTTAAAGAAGGCGGTCAAATCCATTGAAAACGTTGATGTTCCAATGGGAGTCTTGGATATTACTCTCTATCGAGATGATCTGGCCTTAGGAGGCGTTAAGCCAAGGGTTCGTCAGACTCAAATCGATTTCGATATAACCGATAAGAGGATTATTTTAGTTGATGATGTTTTCTTTACCGGACGAACGATTCGGGCGGCATTAGATGCCTTAAACGATTTTGGTCGTCCTGCTAAAATTGAGGTAGCAGCTTTGGTCGACCGTGGTCATAGGGAACTTCCCATTCGTGCAGATTTTGTGGGAAAGAATATTCCAACTAATAAGAATCAAAAAGTGAAGGTCGTTTTCGATGAGACTGATGGCCAACAAGATGAAGTTATGGTGGAGGACAAATAATGGAATGGAAACGTAAACATTTGTTGGGAATTGAGGAGCTTTCAAAGGAAGAAATAGAACTTATTCTCGAAACAGCCACTTCTTTTAAGGAAGTCTCTACCCGGGATATTAAGAAAGTGCCGGCCTTAAGGGGTAAAACTGTTGTAACATTATTTTTTGAAGCCTCAACGAGAACACGCATCTCCTTTGAGTTGGCAGCCAAACGGTTATCGGCGGACACCTTAAACATAGCGGTCACAACCTCTTCAACAAGCAAGGGGGAGACGCTCTTGGATACGGCCAAGAATATTGAGGCGATGAACGTTGATGCCATGGTGGTGCGTCACGGGTCTTCAGGTTCACCGTTTATCTTGGCTCAGGGGCTTAATTGTTCGGTCATTAACGCAGGAGATGGATGTCGGGAGCACCCCACCCAGGCTCTGTTGGATATGTTTACGTTGAAAGAGAAATTTGGACGCATTGAAGGGCTTAAGGTGGCAATATTAGGAGATATTCTCCACTCTAGAGTGGCAAGATCGAACATCTGGGGGTTGACTAAACTAGGAGCAAAGGTTACGGTTTGCGGGCCTGCCACGCTTATGCCACGAGGCATTGAGCAGATGGGGGTTGCGATCGATTATGATTTAAAAAGAGTTTTAAAGGCATCGGATGCGGTCATTGCTCTTCGGTTGCAGAAAGAACGACAAGAGGCAAAATTTCTTCCCAGCCTTAGGGAATATTCGAGGCTGTTTGGTATTAATCAGGCAAAATTAGCCGAGGGGTCATCAAGTCTAATTGTGATGCATCCAGGTCCTACCAACCGCGGGGTGGAGCTTTCAGCTGAGGTTGCTGACGGGAAACAATCGGTCATCCTTGAGCAGGTCACCAACGGGGTGGCTGTGAGGATGGCGGTATTATATTTAGTGCTGGGTACAAAAGAAGAAGTGGCTATATAAATTGGAGATAAAAAATGGCTTTGCTAATTAAGAATGCAATCATCGTCAACAGCGATAAGGTTTGGGAGAAGGTACAAGATATTTTGTGTGAAAATGGCAAGATTACTAAGATTGCCCCATCAATAGATGCAAAGGGACATGAGGTTCTCGATGCTAAGGGGAAGAAGGTCCTGCCGGGACTTATTGATATTCATGTGCACCTGCGTCAGCCAGGGCAGGAAGGCAAGGAAACAATTGAGACAGGTTCTCAAGCAGCTGTTAAAGGGGGCTTTACCACGATTATGTGTATGCCAAACACCAATCCCGTCATTGATAACCCGATGACCGTTGAATATATTATCCGTGAAGCTTCTCGCGTAGGATTATGTTCAGTTTATCCGATAGGTGCGATTACGAAAGCCCAAAAGGATGAGGAATTATCCGATATGGCAGAGTTAAAGAGCGCAGGTTGTTTTGCTTTCTCTGACGATGGTAAGTCGGTGCTCAGTAGCCGCCTGTTTCGTTTAGCCATGGAATACGCTAAGATGTTGGACGTTTTGATTATTGAACATTGTCAGGATCCGCTTTTAACCTCTGGTGGAGTGATGAATGAGGGGGCAGTATCCACTCGAGTTGGTTTAAAAGGAGATCCCGGCATTGCTGAGACAGTAACGGTAGCGCGGGATATTGAAATTGCTCATTATTTAGATGCCAAAGTCCACTTAGCCCATATGAGTCTAAAGCGTTCGTGTGAGTTGATTCGCCAAGCAAAAGCGCAAGGCATTAAGGTAACGGCAGAGGCGTGTCCACATCATTTCGCCTTAACCGATGAGGCCTGTGCTAGTTTTGATACATCCACAAAAGTAAATCCACCTCTTCGCTCTCAAGAAGATGTTGATGCGATTAAAGCAGCTATAGCAGATGGAACCATTGATTGCATTGTCACCGACCATGCACCACACACCAAGGAAGATAAGGAAGTAGGTTTCGACGGGGCTCCCTTTGGCCTTATAGGTCTTGAAACATCACTTGGTCTTACCATCAAGGAATTAGTTAAACCTGGGATTATTGACTTAGCTCAAATGGTCGATAAGATGTCAACGACTCCAGCTAAGATTGTAGGACTAAAGACTAAAGGGGTTATCAAAGAAGGGTTTGATGCTGATCTGACTATTATTGATGAGAACAAGGAATGGACGGTGACAAAGGAAGGGTTTGTATCGAAGTCAAAGAATTCTCCGTTTATCGGCTGGAAGCTTTGCGGAGAGGTGCAGCATACGATTTATAATGGAAGAATAGTCTATAAGATTTGATTTGCTGCGCCCGTGGCCTAATGGATAAGGCAACAGCCTCCGGAGCTGTTCATGCAGGTTCGACTCCCGCCGGGCGCGCCAATATTTATTGAGTGTAGTTTTAAAGAAAGGATTTTAGTTGAGAAAACAGAAAATTACCATATCCGTTATCGGAGGAAGTAGTGTTGGAGCCAAGGTGGAACACCTCGCGGAAGAAACGGGGAAGATGATTGCTAATTTGGGATGTATTTTAGTCTGTGGTGGATTAGGTGGTTCCATGGAAGCTGTAGCAAAGGGGGCCAAGAAAGCTGGCGGGATGACCATTGGTATTCTTCCTGGAAAAGCAAAACACGACGCTAACCCGTATATCGATATCGCGCTTCCTACGTCTATCGGTTATGCTCGAAATGCAATTGTGGCGTGTTCTGCGGATATCATCATTGCCCTTCCTGGAAGTTACGGTACTAATTCTGAGATCTGCTATGGGATTGTCTACGGCAGGCCGGTTATTGATTTAGGCGGTTGGGCTATTGAAGGTATGATTCCGGTTAAGGACGTTGCAGAAGCAGAAGTAAGAATAAAGAAGATCATTAAGAAATTAATGGAGCAATAATGCCGGAGCTTCCGGAAGTTGAAACCATAAGGCGCGATTTAGAAAAATCCGTTCTTAATAAAACTTTCCGTAACATTGAAATTCACGATCCCTTTGTTTTACGTTCTCCTGCGGATACTTTTCTAAGCACTCTTAAAGGACAATCGGTTAAGGCTATTATCCGTCGAGGCAAGGCGTTGTTACTTCAACTGAAAAATGGACAATATCTCCTGGTTCATCTGATGATGACAGGTCAAATGGTTATCAATGGCACTCCAGGCAAGCATACACGTATCAAATTTGAATTCTCAGATAAAACGACGCTTTTATATAATGATCAACGTCGATTCGGACAGCTAAGTGTTGTTGAGGATTTAAGTGGAGTGAAATATTTCCAAGTATTAGGTCCTGAGCCGTTAGGTGCGGATTTTTCTGTCCAATATGTCCTTGATAAAACCCGCCAAAGTCGAAGGCCAATTAAGAGTTTGCTTTTAGATCACACCTTTGTAGCTGGTATTGGTAATATCTATGCCTGCGAAATTCTTTTTCGTTGTGGGATTAACCCTCAACGCAGAGGAGAACAAATTAAACTTCAACAAGCTCAGGATATTTATCGGGATACAAAAGAAGTCTTAAAAGAAGCTATTAAGTATAGAGGCTCTTCGATACGTAATTATCGTGATGGCAGTGGGAATAGAGGTAGTTTTAAACAAAGGATTAAGGTCTATGGTAGAGAACAAGAGCCTTGCTTCGGTTGTCAAAAGCCTATAAAACGCATTATTCAATCAGGGCGCAGTACGTTCTTTTGTGCGCAATGTCAAAAATAGAATTGTTAAAAACTTTGTGGTATACTTAAAAACTAATTATGGATCAAATACAAAATATATATCGTGTCGTCAGTAATGAGAAGCTTTGCCCCCAATTTTGGCGGTTGTGCTTCGATGCGCCTGAGTTGGTCAAGAAAGTTCAACCGGGGCAATTTGTGCATATCCGAACATCCGAAGGGTTAGAGCCTTTCTTTCGTCGACCATTTAGTGTTTATCGTGCACAAAGGTATGTGGAGATTTTTTATGAGCCTAAAGGTCCTGGCACACGTTTATTAGCTTCAAAACAAAAGGGGGATCCTCTTGATGTTTTAGGCCCGCTGGGGACTCCGTTTACTTTGCCTCCCGCAGAAATAACTCAAGTTGTGATGATTGCCGGCGGTATTGGTGTAGCTCCCATGTTGATATTATCTGATATTTTAAAGAAGAAGAAGTATGATCTGGTGCTCATTTACGGCGGACGCAGCCGTGGCCATGTTTATCCAATGAAAGAGTTTAAAGATAATGGTGTTAAGGTGCACATCGCAACCGATGATGGCAGTGTGGGCGTTAAAGGTCGTGTGAGTGTTCTATTTGATAAAGTAAAGTTTAATTCCAGCAACACCTTTATCTATACTTGTGGCCCAAATCCGATGATGAAGGCAGTGCAGGAGTTTGCCCTAAAGAATCAAATTAAAGGTCAGGTTGCCTGTGAAGAAATTATGGCGTGCGCTTTGGGGGCTTGTTTAGGGTGCTCTATTGAAACTAAAAATGGGTATAAGACAGTCTGTTACGACGGGCCAGCGTTTGATATTGGAGAGGTAATCTTTCATAAATGAATTTATCTGTAAAAATTTCTAGCGTAACATTCAAGAATCCTGTGACGGTTGCTTCCGGAACCTTTGGGCATGCTGAAAAGTATCATAATCTTGAAGAAGTTAAGAAGTTAGGCGCCATTGTTCCTAAAACGGTTACGCTTTATCCTCAAGTGGGGAATCCTCCTGTAAGGATTTGGGAAACCCCCTGCGGAATGATCAATGCCATTGGCATTGAGAACCCAGGCATAGATGCGTTTATTCAAACAAAACTTCCTAATTTTAAGAAGATTGGGGTGCCGCTGATTGTTAGTATTTTAGGACATACCCCCGAGCAGTTTGTTGAGATTGTTGAAAAACTAAATACGCAAGAAGATGTTGCTGCCTTGGAGTTAAACCTTTCGTGTCCTAACCTTAAGCATAAAACCTTGGTGGCTCAAGATCCACAAGCGACACAAGAGTTGGTGAGAAAGGTCAAAGCGGTCTCTAAATTTCCAGTGATTGCTAAACTTTCTCCAAATGTGACAGATATTAGCGAGATCGCAATGGCCGCTGAAGCAGGCGGAGCCGATGCTGTAAGTTTAATCAATACGTTATCGGCAATGGCCATTGACACCAAGACACGTAAAAGCAGAATAGGAAATTTTACGGGCGGGCTTTCAGGCCCAGCGATAAGGCCAGTGGCTGTTGCGATGGTTCATAAGGTTTATTCGTCGGTAAAAATCCCCATTATTGGCATGGGGGGGATTGCAAATGCCAACGATGCTTTGGAATTTATTATCGCAGGTGCGACAATGGTTGCAACGGGGACAATTAATTTTGTTAATCCTAGGGCCTCTCTTGAGGTGTTGGAAGGAATTGTTTCCTATATGAAAGAACAAAAAATAACAGATATCCATCAATTAATAGGGTCCTTACAAAAATGAGTAAAAAACAACTAATTGTTGCTCTTGATGTGGAGAACTTTCAGCAGGCCAAAGATCTTATTGATCAGTTAGATAAAACGGTGAGCATTTTTAAAATAGGTTCCCAGCTTTTTACGGCCTATGGTCCCTTTATTACACGTTATCTTCAAGCCAAGGGAAAAAAGGTTTTTTTAGATTTAAAGTTTCATGATATCCCCAACACTGTCGCTAGTGCTGTTAAATCTGTAGTGTCATTAAGCGTTCCACCCAACAATGAAAAGAACTTTGCTCCTATCTTTATGTTAACGGTACATACATCAGGCGGTAAGGATATGCTTGAGGCAGCCGTTAAAGCAGCGAAGGAACAATCTAAAAAGCTTAAAGTCAAAAAGCCATTAATTGTTGGAGTTACTGTTTTAACAAGTCAGGTCAAAGACGATAAATTAGAAGCCCTTGTTCTTGAGCGTGCTTTAGCAGCCAAACGGGCTGGGCTTGATGGAGTGGTCGCTTCCGTTGAAGAAGCTCCTTTGATTAGACGATATAGTCCAAAGAATTTTATTATTGTGACTCCTGGCATACGTCCTGTAGGTACGAGTATCGATGATCAAAAGAGAGTGGCTACGCCTAAAATCGCGATTGAAAACGGAAGCGATTACTTGGTGGTGGGACGGCCTATTCTTCAAGCAGAGAATCCAGCAAAAGCTGCTAAAGGGATACTTAAAGAGATTTCTTTGGTTGTTTGATCTTAAGGTCAGTTCAAGGCAAGAACTTACATAATGCTGTCCTATCTTAATTCGCTTATTTTATTTATTCGCCATCGTCATGTAGTTAAAGGGTTTAAAGCCCTATTTCTTATCTTCTTAGTTTATTTTGCTGTCCGTTTATTCCTTTATCATTACAACCTAATTACTTTTCCTTATCCTAATACTTACCGTGAAGGGTCCTTAATGACGACAACGGCCATGTTATTACATGGCGTTAAACCGTTTAGTTTCTTCTTAGAGCCTCAACATACTAATGTGTATGGGATTGTCTATCCACTAATTGTTTTGCCTTTTGCCAGTTTATTTGGTGTAACCTTGGTAGTTTTTCGATGGGTAACAGGATTCTTTATTTTAGCCTCTTGTGCTCTTATATTTATTTTTCTCCATAAGAAAAAGACACCCCTTTTATTAAAGCTATGGGCAATACTTGCTTTGTATGCTTCTTTATTGTTTCCAGTTACAAGTACGCCTTGCGTGGATCCTGCCTCGACGGGTTTGTTTTTTATGTTATTAACCATATTTATTCCGTTATTTTTTGACTATTCTTATAGGTCGCTTATTTTCAGTAGTATTTTAGGATGCATAGCTTTTTATACCAAGCCGTACTTCTTTTTAGGGCTTCCTGTTGTAGTGTCGTATTTGTTTTTATTTGTATCCAAGAAGAAATCCATATTGTTTGGGTTTTGGTGTTTGATATTATTTGTCTTAAGTATTATTCTCATGAACCATTTTTGTCCCAGCTACTTCGATGATTGTTTTTATATGAATTATAATATTGCTCCTGGAGCATGTTTTATGAATGTTTTAGAAAGGCAGCTTCGAGATTTTCTAAGTATAAATAAAAGCTTAATCTTTATATTAGTGAGTGCGATTTTTTATAGTCTGGTGCGTTGGTGTATGTCTGTACGGATTAGGGGAAGTAGAGAAAGTTTTAGAAATTGCTTGGCTTCTAGTCGATGGACTTCATGGGAAGCGCCTTTAATTTCTTGCCGTCTTCCGTTAGAGGTATATGCGGGAATTTGTTCGGCCATTGTTTTAATATCTTTCTTAGGGAGAAATTCCGGAGCTAATTTGTGGTATTTCTTCCAGTTGTTTTCTCCATTTCTGGTGGCTTTTATAGCATGGTTAGCGGGACAATTGACAGTATGGCCAATTATATTGTCTTCGTTATTAATTTATAATTTATTTTCTTTAACTTCTGATGATGATTATAAATATTTTGATAAGAATGTGAAAGGATGGCATGAGGTAGAGTTGTTGGTTAAATCAAATAAAAGCATATTTAACTCGCCTTTGATTGCCCCTTTGATGATTAAGGAAAATAGGGAAGTCTTTGATAATGGTCATACAGAATATTTTGTCGATGGAGGTCGTCGTAGGGGAATTTTTGCACGATTTTTTGAAGAAGACAAGAACGTCTATATTGCCCAAACTTTATTTGTTAATAAACTAAGGAATATGTTGGATTATAAGATGTTCGATTTAATTATTATAGAGGTAGGATACACATCTAAAGTCATGCCTGATAACATGGCGAATTATTATAAATATGATCATTCGATTTGGGTTTATGTTCCACAGGATCGCAGACTCTATTTGTTGACTGTTTGGAAGCCAAATTAGTTCTAATGGAAATTATAAATAAAGAGAATTAAATGCAATCTGATAACAATAAAGAAACCTTCAATAGTCGAATACTTGAGCTTGACGTTTTACGTGGATTAGCGGCGCTTGGTGTCGTCCTATTTCATTATACAGTTGTTTATCCGTTAAGTTATAACCCTTACGAGTCAACATTATTCAAATTTCCCTTAGGGTATTACGGTTTGCATTTGTTTTTTATGATTAGCGGATTCGTTATTTTTATGACATTGGAGAGAACGGCGCACTCATTGGATTTTATAGTATCAAGGTTTTCAAGATTATTTCCTTGTTATTGGGCTGCAGTCATTTTGACTTTTCTTATTTTGAAGAATTTCTCATTATATCTTAATCTTTGTCCTTTGCTGGATGTGGAATTTAAGAATGCTTTGATTAATTTCTCAATGCTATAGTACTGGTTTAATGTTAAGAATATTGATGAAGTCTACTGGACTCTTGAAACGGAATTATTATTCTATTTCTTAATATATTTAGTATTTATAACAAAAAGAATGAAAAATGTTGAGCTTCTTGGGACGTTATGGCTCGTGACCATGTGTTTAAATAAATTCTTTGCGCCGATCTATCAGCCGTTTATTTTATTAAAGGGAGTGTTCTCTTACTTTCTTATGTATGGGAATTTCTTTTTTGCGGGTATTTTATTTTACAATTTAAGAACAAAAGGCAATTCCTGGTATCGGCATTTTGGGTTGGTGTTGTGTTTATTGGTCACATATCTTTGTTCTTGCAGGGAAGAGACAGTTGTCTTTTTTGTATTTTTAGTAGTTTTTTATCTGTTTATTTATGGGCATCTTACTTGGCTTTCACAAAAACCTTTAATTTATTTAGGGGCTATTTCTTACAGTCTTTATTTGACACATAGTAAGATTGGTTTTGTTATTCTTCAGTATTTAGATATTCTACAAGTTAATCCATATGTGAAGTTTATTTTACCGTTAGCGTGCGCTTTTATAATAGCGACGTTAATGACCTATTGTATTGAAAGACAAGCCATGAAATACATTAGGCGGACATATAAAGATTGGGAAAAAAGAAGAGCCCTAAAGAAGGTGTTAGATTAAACCTATAAATTATTTTTTGTGCCCTGTGAGATACGGGTCTCCGTTTATGGGGGGGATGGGTTCGGGGATGATTCGAGCGAAGAAGGTACAAGATAAAGATTTGTTAAGAAAGATATCCATGGAAGTAAATTTATATTTTCAGACAAATTCAGTCGAGATGAATAAAACCATATTC
>JBAXBI010000035.1:0-9664 GCA_037142055.1 Candidatus Omnitrophota bacterium
CCGCTGTTAAATCAGACCCTCCACGCCCCAAGGTTGTGATATCATCATCAGAGGTTACTCCTTGATAACCGGCAACGATAACGATTTTGCCATCTTTAAAAGCTCTATTGATCCTCTTCCCATCGATCGTAATAATGCGCGCCTTAGTATGTATCTTATCTGTTTTAATTCCTACCTGTCGCCCTGTAAAGGAGATCGCTTCATGTCCTAATTCCTTAATAGCAATGGCTAAGAGCGCACAAGAAATTTGTTCCCCCGTTGAGAGAAGCATATCCATCTCCCGATCTGGTGGATTTGTACTTAACTGAAACGCCAACGATTCCAGTTCATCGGTCGTATCCCCTAAAGCAGAGACTACCACGGCAATATCCGTATTTTTATTTTTGTAGGAGACAACTCTCTGCGCGACATTCTTGATTCTCTCAATGTTTGCCACTGAAGAACCGCCAAACTTTTGGACTACAATTTCTTTTTCCATTTCTCATCCTTCTTTAAAAATTATGATTTAAAGAAAAACTTAATCATTTCCTGACCACTGTGAAACTTGATTCCCTTCTTACCTGCCTCTGTTTCAGAATAAATTTTTGTACCATTAGAATCAATGCCTTGACCATACATTACAAATGGCACAGGGTTTGATGTATGCGTACGCTTAGCCACTGGAGTCGGGTGATCTGGTGATATTACAACCCTTACTTGTATGTTATTTTGAAGATACTTCCTAACTGCACCAACGACTAAATCATCAAAACGCTCAATACACTTAAGCTTAGCTTCATAGTCTCCGTTGTGTCCTGCTTCATCAGGCGCTTCTACATGAACATAAACAAAATCGTTATTTTTTAAAGACTCAAGGGCACTTGCTGCCTTACCTATATAATTTGTATCATAATATCCATTGGCACCAGCGACATTGATAACTTTAAGTCCCGCCAAAGAACCAATCCCCTTGACTAAATCGACCGCAGAAATAACGGAACCATTTAAACCATAGAGATCTTTAAACAATGGCAGATTAGGTCTGGATCCTTGCCCCCACAACCAAATCATATTAGCCGCTCTTTCTCTTAAATCAAGTCTGACTTTATTGACTTGGTGATCAGATAAGATCTTTTTTGACTTCTCCATCAAACTCAACAAAATATCGCTCTGCGGCCCATGAGGCAAATAATCGTTAATTGGCTGATTTAAAATATCATGAGGAGGAACAGTTTTGACTTGCAGCATTTTCTCGACACCAATGGTCTTGACTACCATCAAATGCCTGTAACTTTTTCCAGGATAAAACTGAACATCCGGCCAACTGATCGCTCTTTGCAAATATTCAATTAATACCTTGGCTTCATCGGTGGGGATATGCCCCGCACTATAATCGACCATTGTACCGTTTTCTTCTGTAATCAAATTACAACGAAACGCAACTTCATCATTCTTGATTTCTATACCTAAGCTCGCGGCTTCTAAAGGCGCCCGTCCTGAAAAATTAACCTTAGGATCATATCCCATTAAAGCCAAATTACCAATATCTGAACCCGGAGGAAGACCATCTGGGATTGTCTGAACCATAGCAGATAAACCATTGACTGCCATAAAATCCATATTCGGAGTATCAGCTGCCTCCAAAGGAGTTTTACCGCCTAATTGATCTACAGGCTCATCGGCCATCCCATCTGGAACTAAAACTATATATTTCATTTTACTTTTAAAAGACATTTATAATACCCTTGTAACAGGCGAAATAGTTTTCAGACCTAAAATATTCTTAACTAAAAATTTTGCTAAAACTATTTTACTCACTGCTTTTGCCAAAACCTTAGCCCTAGCATCAACAACAAACCCACGATAACCACCATCAACACTATTAGCCACCACTAAATCACAATGAGCTTTATCAAATAATCCACGAGTTTCTTGCTCAATCTTACTTTCTTTTAAATTAGGTTCTAATTTAAAACCTACCAGAAAAACCTTAGGGGCTGTCTTTTTTATATCATTAATTAACTTAGTTGCCGGAATTAAACTTAACACTAATGACTTCGCTGAATCAACCTTCCCCTTCGCAGTTTTTGCTAAATTAAAATCTGAAACTGCTGCTGCATGAATTACGCAATCATACTTTTCTTCAAGTTCAACCTTTAAAAGCTTCTGTAATTCATCGAAGAAACGATATTTAATAAGCTTCACTGATTGATGCGCCCATGAATGTGTGACCTGACCTTCTAACAATGTTACTTGTGCACCACTATCTATAAAAAACTGAGCAATCAAATGTCCCATTTCACCTGTAGAATGATTACTGATAACACGTACATCATCAATCGCTACCCACGTTGGCCCACAAGTAATGAGAACTCGCATATCAAAGACCAATCAACGAGAGGATTGACTTACGATCAGACTTAACAACAACAGGTTCAGGCAGGCCCTTCATGGCTGTTTTAGGATCCTTAAGCCCATGACCTGTAACAGTACAAACAATTCGCCCCGTTTGACCTTTAAAATAACCAGCCTTTGTAAGCTTAATAATTCCTGCAACTGAAGCCGCTGAAGCAGGCTCCACAAAAACTCCGGTCGTTTCAGCTAAAAGCTGGTAAGCTTGTAAAATTTCTTCGTCAGTAACCAGATCAATTAATCTCTTGGATGCATCCCTTGCCTCAACTGCTGATTTCCAACTAGCAGGATTACCAATGCGAATTGCGGTTGCAATTGTTTCAGGATTTTCAATGATACGATTATGTACAATGGGCGCTGATCCTGCCGCTTGAAAACCTAACATCTTAGGTAATGTCTCTGATTTACCAACTGATTTATACTCTTTATAGCCCTTACAATAGGCTGTGATATTCCCTGCATTACCGACTGGTATAGCGTGAAACTCTGGTGCATCACCTAAGAAATCACAAACTTCAAACGCTGCTGTTTTCTGTCCTTCGATACGAAACGGATTCAAGGAGTTGACCAATTCAACAGGATAATTATCTGTAATATCTTTAACTAAATTCAGAGCATCATCAAAGTTGCCATCAATTGCAATCACTTGAGCTTTATGAATCATCGCCTGCGCTAATTTACCTAGCGCTATGTTGCCATTAGGAATAAGCACCACACACTTCAGTCCCCCACGAGCTGCGTAAGCTGCTGCAGAGGCGGATGTGTTACCTGTTGAGGCACACATAACAACACTGGCACCCTTTTCCTTGGCCTTAGAAATGGCCATGGTCATGCCGCGATCTTTAAAAGACCCAGTTGGATTAAGCCCTTCGTATTTGAGGAAAACCTGTAAGCCTGTAATCTTATTTAAAGATTCGGCAGGTATAAGCGGAGTGTTTCCTTCTTAAAGGGTTACAACCGGAGTCTTATCAGAAACCGGCAAATATTCCCGGTAATGATTAATAAGACCAGTCCAACGCATTACAGCTTCTCCATACGAATAGCCACAGGTTTACCCCGGACAACTGCTAAATCTGAAATCTTATCCAAAGCCTCTCTAACTTGACGTTCATTGGCTTGATGAGTCAAGATAACCACAGGAACAGTAGACCCCTTGTTCTCTTGCCTTTGACTAACGGAAGCAATCGAAATATTATACTGCCCTAACACTGTTGTGATCGCAGCTAGAACACCAGGCTTATCGGTCACCATAAATCGAATATAAAAACGAGTCTCAATTTCATCTATCTTTCTTAAATATATATTCGCTACTTCATCCGCAGGATTAAAAGCCCAAATACACGCAGGGGCATCAACGCGAATTCCTAAATTAATAAGATCCGCCACGACTCCCATTGCTGCCGTCATCTGCCCTGCCCCTTGTCCTTCGATAAACACGTCCCCTAAAGGATCCGAATCTAAAAATATCGCATTATCCACCCCATTAACCGTCGCTAATCCATGATCTTTAGGAATCATAGTCGGGTGAACACGAACATCTAATTGATTACCAATTTTCTTACCGATGGCTAAAAGACGAATAGTTAAATTTAAACTTTCAGCAAATTCAATATCCTCATGAGAGATATGATTAATTCCCTCGACATAGATATCTTTAACACTTACAAACTTACCCATAGTCAAAAATACCAATATCGCTAATTTGTAAGCGCTATCCATCCCAGAGATATCCAAGGTTGGATTACTTTCTGCATAACCTTTCTCCTGAGCCTCTTTAAGAGCCTGGGCAAAAGTAAGATTACTCTTGGACATTGCAGTCAGAATATAATTACATGTCCCATTAACAATGCCATAAACACCATTAAATTTATTCCCAGCCATCCCCTCGGTGATAGTACGAATAATCGGAATACCAGCGCCTACCGAGGACTCAAATAGAATACTGCAGCCGTTGGCTTCCGCTTCCTTAAATAATTCCAACCCACATTCAGCAATCAAAGCCTTGTTAGCTGTGACCACATGCTTTTTAGCTCTTAAAGCCGTCAAAACAATCTCTTTAGCTGGAGATAATCCTCCAATGAGCTCAACTACCACGTGAATATCCGGATCTTTAAGAATAACGTTGTAATCTGTTGTCAATAAAGTCTGATCAAGAGAAGGATTAGGCTTTTTGGATATACTACGATCACAGATTGTTTTAATAAAGAAATCTGTCTCGTCGTATTTTGCCCGTAAAAATTTCCGACGACTCTTGAGAACCTTAACCACACCTTGTCCTACCACACCATAACCTATTAAACCAACATTTATGCGATCCATAAAAAATTAACTCTCCTTAAGGGCATATTGTTCAACTTTAGCTAATATATCTTTTGCCTGAGTAGACGTATCCTTAAGCTCTAATCGAATTTCATAAATCAATTCAGAAATTTTTTCCCGACATTCTAATACTTCACCTTGCAAATAAACACTGTCTGCCAAAAATGGAGTCTTGAGCTCAACTACCAAACGTTCTCCTACGGGTAATGGAACGGTTACAGAAAAACTCATCCCACCTTGACTTATATTGTTAATCTGGGAAACGTCCTTTTGAATCGATGGATTTGAAACAGGATAATAAGTCAAAATAAAATGACGATAAATGCGAACGTATTTGCGACGATTTTCGGATGATTCGGTCATAATATAATAAAAGTAAAATGGTCGGGACGGTGGGGCTTGAACCCACGACCTCTTGAACCCCATTCAAGTGCGCTAATCCAACTGCGCTACGTCCCGAACATAAATATTAAGAGCCAAAATTATACACAAGAACAGCAACAATCACCAGTGAAAAAAATTCTGATGATCTTTCCCAAGAATTTCCTCAACATTATCCAAAACATCTTTAACTTCGATGCCCTGTGGGGAAAAGAGATATACCCCCTTATTAGATAAAGGTTTCCAACGCTCTGGATTAATCCCTAGTTGATTGCGCATAAACAAAGAAAGAACGTTAATACCGACTGCTGAGGCGATATGGACGGGACCAGAATCATTAGAAATTAAAAGTCGACAACGTCTTAAAAGACTTATTGTTTGAGCTAATGATGTCTGTCCAGTTAAGTCCAACGGCTTCTGTTGGGTCAAGAGGAGAATCTCGCCACAACGATTCAACATCTCAGGAGCCCCTATCAAAACCGTTTTACGAGAATACCTCTGCTGTAAAGAATCAATAAGTTTTGCAAAATGTTGAGGCGGCCAGCATTTAGCTGGATCGCTTGAGCCAACATGAATAGCAATAATCTCCCCACTACGAAACCCCTGAGAAGATAACCAATGATTTGCCCAATCTTCAGCATTTCTATCAACAGGTATAAAGAAATCTAAATCTGCATTAACTATCCCAACATCTTTTAAGACATCTAGACAATACTGTGCTTCGTGTTTCTGCCCCTTAGATCGATTATCTTTAATCGGATGGTTTAAAAGAAATCCATATTTTTCATTCTTGTATCCAATCCGAAATGGAATCCCTGCTAAAAAACAGGCTAAATTGTAACGACGCTTGGTATGAAAAACAAAAGCAGCATCAAACTTATGTTTTCGAATAAAGCTTATCAATTTAATAAAACCAAAGAACCCTTTATGAATGCCGCTACGCTCATCCAGTAATACTTCATCTAAATAGGGACTGCCTCGAACTAAATCTTGCGTTGCTGGTGTTACTAAAATAGAAATACGGGCCATCGGATATGCTTTACGCAAAGCTTTGATAGCAGGAGTAGTCAATACCACATCCCCTATACGGTCTGTCCTTACAATCAATATATTATCGAACTTGCTCATAAACTTCTCCAAAGGCCACCAAAACATCTTGCGGTGTAATAGCCGATAAACAATCATGCGTAACTGACGACTTTGGGTCTAAACAAGGCTCGCATTGACTATTGCGACGAACAACATTATAGACAGCGCCCCAAGGACCAAAATGGTCTGGATTTGTCGGACCAAACAACGCCACTAAAGGAGTATTCATATAACTTGCGATATGCATAGGCCCACTATCATGGACCACCGCAATCTTAGATCGTTTGAACAAAGCTGCCAACTGAATCAAATTAGTTTTTCCAGCCAAATTAAGAATTGGACTATGCGTTTGGCTTCCCATATGCTCAACATCTTCCCTATTATCTAAAGCCCCTATCACAACAACCTTAAGACCATACTGATCAGTAATAGAATTAATAAAACTAATAAGCGCCTGCTTACCCCATGTTTTAGAAGAATTAGCAGAATAGGGTGCAATAATAACAAAGGGTTCATTTCCCTTCAAAAAAGAGTTAAGCAATTGATCAACAAATTGTTCATCCCCCTTGGATGGAGAAATCGTCACAGCAGGGGCAAGATAAGAGCCAAAATCATATAAACTACGTAGACGATTTAAATGCCTTTGCTTTAGATGCAGCTTGTAATTCACAAACAATGCCGGCGGCGTTATCCATTTAGGAAATAAAAAATACCCTATCATAGAATTCCGCAAATCAATAACCAAATCAAAATGATACTGTCTTAAATTTAACGTCCATTGAGCCTGTTTTAGAAAACTTAGCTTCTTATCAAAAATATGTATTTGAGCAATGCGAGGATTACCTTCAAATAAAGAAGCCGTTTTTGCTCCTGCCACCAACGATAACTTTGCAGAAGGAAAATCTCTTAAAAGAATATCAATGACAGGGGCTGTCAGAACCGCATCACCAATATTACTTAAAGTAATAACTAAAATATTATTAACTGATGAATTTTTGTATAGCTTTAAGAACATCTTCCACCGTTATTGCTTGCATGCAAATATTACTAGTACACCCCAGATAATAACAAGGAGATTTATTACAACCAACGTCTTTAAATAATACCTCTGAATGCCCTACCCCTTGGGGACCAGTAATCTCAACTCGAGTTGGCCCATAAATACCAATCACATTAGCTCCAACGCTATGGGCTAAATGTAAAGGACCGCTATCAGAAGAAATCATCACCTTAGCACGATGGTATAACGCCAAGGATTGCCCCAAACTCGTCTGTCCTGCCACCACCACTGCACGATTACCCGCTTGTTGATTAATGCTCTGAGCATATTCCAAATCACTATAGCTTCCTGATAAAATTATTTTAACTTGATATCGTTCCAGGATACTTTCAATTAAATGAACAAAACTTGATGCAGGCCATCGCTTAAGTTCCCAATTACCTGCCGTATGAAGAACAATTATCTTATCTTTATGCGTAATCCCTTTAGCTTCTAGAAGAACCTCTAATTGTTTTACATCTTCTGGATTAAGCTTTAGCTGACAAGTTTTATCTTTTATCTTTAACCCATACGCCTCTAGCACCTTTAAATAAACATCGCGACGGTGGATACCATCATCACAAAAATCAACTGGCTGCGTTAAAAGACTTTTTGTTTTACAGTACCCAACTCTTTGAGGGATTCCTGCTAAATAAACTAAAACTCCACGGGTAGCTGAACGGTGCAATAAGAAAGCCACATCGAAACATTTACGTCTCAAATCAGCTACTAAAGAACACTTAGCCCATGGCCAAAAATGTTTTCCCTTCTCATCATAGACAATAATTTCATCAATAAAGGAACAAAGTTCTAAAACCTTCTTAACTCTTGGCACACACAAACAACTTACTCGAGCTTTAGGAAAATTATCTTTAAGCGCTTTAAAAACGGGAGTAGAAAAAACCGCGTCCCCCAACCAATTGATGTTAACAACTAAGATATTATTCACTATGATCCCTTACCTTCAGATAATGGTAGCGTAATTCGAACGAGCTAAGTCATAGACCTTCTCCGTTCCTACCACCATCTGTTCTAAAGTAAATTTACGTCCTATGTAATCCCTTGCAGCTTTTCCCACTTCTTTGGCTTTCGTTATATCTTTTAAGACTTCAATGATCTTTAAAGCCAATGCTTGAGAATCTTGTGATGCAACTAGATATCCCGTTTTGCCTTCTTCAATCAAATCGACCAAACCACCGATATTGGAGGCTACTACTGGTAATCCACAAGCTTGAGCTTCCATCACTGATAACCCTAAACCTTCCTGACGAGAAGGCATCACAAATATATCAAAAGTGGGCAATAAATCTGCTGGTTGATTTAAAACTTTTTCAAAACGGACATGTTCCTTTAAATTAAGACTTTCAACCAAAGATAAAAGCTCGTCTTGTTGAGGCCCCTCACCTACAATCATTAATAAAACATCCGGATATTGCTTAACAACAAGAGGCATACTTTTAAGTAAAATATCGATCCCCTTAACAACCGAGAACCTAGCGATAATCCCAATAACTTTTGATGATTCGATACCCCATTGCTTTCGCATCTGCCCTTTTAGCTCATCGGTCGCCAATGGAAACCGCTCACAATCAACCCCATGAATAACCATATGGATCTTCTCTTGATCAACACCTAAATCTTTAACTAAATGTTCGCTAACAGGTTTACTAATGGCAATAACAGCATCTCCACAACAAGGAAAGATCTGACGGAAAAATTTAGGTTTGAAAAAACCATGACAAGTAGTTACTAACGGTTTGTGAGTCAAAGAAGATAAAAGCTTTCCCATCACCTGGGTCACTCTAGTTTGCGCATGAATAACATCAATATCATATTGTTTAACAAATTTCTTCAAAAAACCTAATTTCAAATAAATCCTTAAATCGGCCTCAGATTTTGTCCGAAAACCTAAATTAAAATGTTTTCCCCCATAAGCCTCTAGGATACTTTCACAATCCCCCCCCGCACTAGCAACAAACACCTTATGTCCCCTTTGACGCAGACTACGGGTCAAAGATAACAAATAACTAGTAATTCCTCCCGTATTAAGGTGGGTCGTTAGGAATAAAATGTTCATTGCATTAATTCCATTACTTTGTGGGCTACGTGTTCAGGCGAAATCTGTTTCATGCACAGATGAGTTTTAATTTTACAGACCCCAGAGTAACACGGAGCACATTTTAAATCTTGATGCAAAACAATTCCCTTTTCTATAGGAGGCATATGCCGGCGATGGTCAGTAGGACCAAAGAAAGCAACGATTGGAACCTTCATCGCAGCAGCTACATGTAATGGAGCAGAATCAGGAGTAATATAAACCCTACATCGATGAATCAAAGCAGCCAACTGTAGAATATTGGTCTTACCAATAAAATTAGCAGGTCTAGCTTTCGATTTTGAGACTATATGACGGGCCAAAGTTTGATCCTTAGGCTGTCCTGTTAA
>JBAXBI010000036.1:0-9576 GCA_037142055.1 Candidatus Omnitrophota bacterium
CCGGCTTGCGTGAGGCTTACCGGATCATGAAGGAGAGCAAGAAAAAGGCTCTTCCGTTGATTGATAAAGAGGGGAAGGTTTCAGGCTTGTATACTTTTAGTGATGTTAAACGAATTCTGTTTGGAGATTCTAAGTTGTTTAATGTCGATCGTGATGGCCGTCTGAGAGTGGCAGCTGCCATTGGCGTTTATGACGATGCCTTTGAGCGTGTGGAGAAGCTTGTGAGTGAAAGAGTTGATCTGGTTGTTATCGACACAGCGCACGGCGATTCCAAGGGTGTCATCGAGACCCTTAAGTTGCTTAAGAAGCGTTATGACATTGATATTATAGCTGGGAATATTTCCGAGCCTGAATCTGCAAAACGTCTCTGCCAAGCAGGTGCGGATGGCTTAAAGATTGGGCAGGGGCCGGGTTCTATTTGCACCACTCGCATTATCGCTGGCATCGGCAAGCCTCAGGTCAGCGCAGTTTACGAATGCGCTAAAGTAGCCCAGAAGTTTGGTGTGCCTGTTTGCGCGGATGGAGGATTGAAGTTTTCAGGAGATATCCCTATTGCCATTGGCGCTGGAGCGCATTCGGTTATGATGGGTAACATGCTTGCCGGTACAAAGGAAAGTCCAGGAGAGTTTCGTTTCCATCAAGGAGTGCAGTACAAAGTCTACCGCGGTATGGGATCCTTGGGTGCGATGGAAAGCAATAAAGGTTCTCGTGAACGCTATAATCAGGGGAAGAACGATCTGGTGCCTGAAGGTATGGAAGGCATGGTGCCTTACAAAGGGCCCCTTAAAGAAGTTATCCATCAGTATATCGGCGGTTTAAAGCGGGGGATGGGTTATGTTGGTGCTGCAAATATTGAAGAGCTGCGGACAATCGCACAATTCGTGAGGATCACAGAAGCGGGCAAAGCAGAGTCACATCCGCACGATATCATTATCACGCGCGAAGCACCGAATTATCAGAAACGGTCCTAATGGAAACTGAAGAAGCTCTTGTAAGAATAATGAGGAATAGCTAAATGGTGCCTGAGACATTGCGGGAAATAATGAAACAAGACGGGGTTGTTGCCATTGCGACTTTGGGAAAAGATGGGCCGCATATGGTTAACACCTGGAATGCTTATATTAAGATATCAGAAGATGGACGATTGTTTATTCCTGCAGGGTACATGAATAAGACAGAGGCTAATATTAACCTTAATCCCAATGTCTTGATTACCTTGGGAAGTAGCAAGGTTAAAGGTTTGCATGGCGTCGGTGCTGGATTCTTTATTAAGGGAAAGGCTGCTTTTATAATGCAAGGCCCGGATTTTGATTGTATGAAAGCTAAATACAGTTGGCAACGAGCCACCATGGCCGTTACCATTGAATCTGCTACTCAAACATGGTGATACAAACAGGTTTCAATATTCTCCCGCCTGGGATCACTAATAATATTATTAAATAATAATGGCAAAAGAGAGTTTTCTTAGGGTATGAAACGCATTTATATATATGCAATAGCTTGGTTTTTTATGTTGTTATCATCGACGTACGGCGGCGACTGCCTGCCGGGTACCGAAGGGGTTGTGTGGTCGATCGATGAGGTTGCAGGGTTAGCGAGCCAGAAATTTTCTTGTGATGACTTAGCACAAGCGATCGCCTTAGCCTATGCAGAATCCGGCTTCAAACCTTTTTGTGTTTCTGCCAATAGCACTCCGGGAATGAAAAACTATAGCGAGGATTGCGGCTTATGGCAGATGAATGATTTAAGGGAGGATCTAAACTTTGAGTATGGTAGTGATAGCCGAGAGGACCAGAGGAATCCATGTGCACACCGCTGTGGCTTAAACCCCGAATGCAATTTGGACTACACCTATAGGCTTTGGCAAGGGGATAAGGGTTTTACATCCCGCCGTTGGCATGCCTACCAAACAGAGCGTTATTTCGCTGCATTGGCCGTTGCCCGTCAGTTCCTGAGAGACCATCCGGAGTATTTAGAGCAATGTCATTAGAATTCGATATTCGTTACGAGAGGAAGTTGTTGGTTTTGTGGAATAAACTGCTTTTTATTATTCATTCATAAAATTTTCTCCCGTTTATATTCCTTTCTTCGACTGGACAAATAAGACTAAAATCAATTAGGAGAGAGAGGTAATGTTTTTACCCTAGGTAGGTACATCTTTTGTGGTATTGTAATGCGTCGTATTAACAGAGAATCACTTTCATGAGTAGTCTACAAGGAGAACCCATTTAAGATGTTACGCGAGACAAAACATTTAATGACTCAAACAGATACGCGCAAGCTCACAGAGAGTGACGCGGAGGTGACCTTTGTAGGGAGGTCTAATGCGGGAAAAAGTACTCTTATCAATAGTCTATGTCAGAAAAAGAACATGGCCTTTGTATCTCAGGTCCCCGGAAAGACTAGGACTATTAATGTGTACGAGGTAAAACCATACCGTTGGATTGTTGATCTTCCCGGGTATGGATATGCGGTCGGTTCAAAATTGGGCAAAGCAGAATTAGGCCCGATTATAGAAGAATATCTAACCTGCAGGGATAATCTCTGTATGGTATTTGTCATTCTCGATGCTGTTGTGGGCCCTACAAAATTGGATATTTTAATGATCAACTGGCTTATACAGAAGGCGTATCCCTTTAACCTTATCGTCAATAAGATTGACAAAATAGGTCCTGCGAAGCTTGAGGTGAGAAAAAAGGAAATCGTGAGCCAACTTGGCGTCGATGCTAAGGATATTTTTTGGATAAGTTCAAAAAAGAAGATTGCGATAGAACCTTTGCAGAAGCGGATTGCCGAGTTGTTGGAAGTTTGAACTCGGATTTGATTTTTAATAGGAGGGGTTATGGCGGATGAAAGATGTGTGGTATGTGGTTTGAGTTCCAATCCAAGAATTGTTGTTACGCATAACGGAAAACAATACAAACTGTGTTGTTATCAATGCAAAAAGAGATTTGAAGTAGATGCTGAACAATATGTTGCAGGATAGCCATCTCCACATTCAGGGCATTGAATTACCCTCTGTAATTGAGCGGTTTCTTAACGATATTAAGAGTGATGGATTGGTACGATTGTTTAATTGTGCCACCCAACCCATTGACTGGCCAGTCATTCGAAGTTTATCCGACTCCTACCATGAGATTATTCCTTTTTTTGGTATTCATCCTTGGTTTGTGGACTTAGCCGAAGAGGCTGCCTTTATCCAGTTGGAGAAATATTTGGGCGTGCCTAAGGCATTAGTCGGAGAGATAGGGCTGGATAAGTCTCGCAAGAACATTGATTTTGAGCGACAGAAGGATGTGTTTATACGGCAGTTGATATTGGCTAAGAAATTCAATAAGCCTTTTGCCGTTCACTGTGTGCGCTCCTGGGAGCCAACCCTTAGGCTTATTAAGGAGCATGCAGCGGGAGTAAGATTTCTTATTCATTCTTTCAATGGCCCTTTAGAGATTGTGCAGGAAGCAGCAAAGATGGGAGGGTTCTTCTCTCTTGCTGTTAAAGAATTCACCCGGTCGGGTACGCCTCTGTGTAGGGTGTTTGAGCAATTGCCTGGTGATAGGATTCTTTTAGAGACAGATTTTCCCTATCAGGTTAAAGCAACAGATCCTGTTAATTATGTGACAGCACTTCGGGCCGGGTATGAAACAGCCGCGGCCTGCCGTAAGGTGTCTGTCGAAACCTTTATTAGGATGGTCTATGACAATGGAACAATTTTCGCGAATACAACTGTTGATCGGTCAAGAAGCGTTTAAAAAGCTGGCACCCAGTAAAGTAACGGTTATTGGCCTTGGCGCTGTGGGGAGTTTGTGTGTTGAGGCGCTCGCTCGCGCGGGTGTGGGGCAGTTTCGAGTGGTTGATTTTGATGTGATTCGGCCATCGAACATTAATCGTCATATCTGGGCGTTTCACTCGACTCTTAATATTCCTAAGGCACAAATGGCCAAGCAAAGACTTTTGGACATCAATCCCTCCGTTGTGGTTGACCCTCGAGTCATGTTCGCTGATATGGATACCTTACCGGGGATTCTAGATAACACTCCTGATCTATTGATCGATGCTGCTGATGCCCTGAGTCTTAAGGTTCAGACGCTTGAGATTGCATATCGCATGGGTTTGAATGTTGTTTCCTCCATGGGGGCGGCCACCCGCACGGATCCTTCTTGTATCAAGGTAGGGGATTTAATGGATTCAAAAGGCTGTCCACTGGCTAAGGGTATGCGTCGGCTTTTAAGGAGTCGAGGCGTAGAGCGAGGGATTACTTGTGTTTATTCTACTCAAATTCAGAAAACACGTCTTTTATCCAGTGAAGCTGTGGTGGAGGCAGGCGATGTCCTTCGCGGCCGGGTCCGTCGAAAGCTAGGAAGTCTTCCAACTGTAACTGGAATTTTCGGCCTAACCCTTGCTCACGTAGCTCTTGAGAAGCTACTTTCTAAGAAGTTCTGACCCTTATGCCAGCAGAGGTAGGTTCGGGGCTTTTTCATCGCATTTTTAGGGAATTGAATAATTTATTTATCTTTAACAAATAATGTGTATATTAAATCCAGATTTAAGATACTCGGTTAAAAAAGTCAAATATTAAAAACTTTAGGAAGGGGTTTGTTATGAAAAAGATTCTCGCAGTTGTTTTAGTGATGTTGTTCGTGGCAGGTATTTCTGCCTCAAGTTTTGCCGCAAAAGCAAAGAAGAGTCAGAAATTCGATAAGATCGTTGCTCAAATTGTCTCTATTGATGCTGCCGCTAATACGATGGTTGTAAAAGAAGAGAAGAGTGGAGCTTCAAGGACTATAAAAATCAGTGCAAAGGCGGTATCGCAGATTAAAGTGGGAGATAGGGTGCGCATTAAGCTTAAGCCTGGTACAGATGATTCTTTAGGTGTCAGGGTTTTAAAAGATCATTCAAAAGATGAAGTTGCTGTTCCTCTTCCAGTTGATCCTAAAGCTACAGCTGTCCCAGCGGAGCCTGAAAAGAAATAAGTTTCGTCCTAGAATTAAGTGTGAATTATAAGAAAGCTTAGGCCTTGTGGCTTAAGCTTTCTTATTTAAGGCGTGTTTTACACATGCGCAATAGTAAAGTTGAATGTAGCGCCACCCTTAATTTTGATTCCACAAAATAGTCAATAATTGTTCTTAAATGGGGAGAATAAAATTGATTGACGAATCAATCAATGCTCTGTAGTGTAAATCTACAGTTTAAATAAAGGATATTAAAAGACTCTTATAATCAGTAACCAGCTAATCCTTTCTAGAGTCTGAGTTTTTTTAAAATGAACTTGTGATTATTTCTTACGTTGGAATGAAACTTTGTTGGAAGGGTTGCTTTTTAAGTGCAAAAAAAGGAGAGCTATGTTTGAGGAACAATCGTTAGTAAAACATAAGAAATTAGGTTATGAAGGTTTAATTGATGGCCAAACAAATTTAAGGTTGTTATTTACAGGAAATAAGGCGAGTGAATTTCAATATCGGATTAAGCTTCCTAATCAGGATAAGCGTTTAATTGCTCCAGAAGAAGATTTGCAATTGCTTAAACTTCCTGCGGCTAAGCGTAAGAGGAAGTTTTCATCCTGAGTATTTAATTTTAGAATTTTGGTTCTAAAATGGTTTTTAAGTGTTTTAAGAGATTGTGTAAGAGGAAAATGGATAGTCGAGCTTGAAGAGGGAAAGTATGCCAAGGTTTAATGAGAATGATAAGGTTAGTGAGAAGCTCTTGTCCTTGGTTGTTCATTTTTCACAAGATTCTATTATTATTACAACGAAAGATTTAGATTTTCCTGGTCCTCAGATCATTTATGTTAATCCTGGGTTTACTAAAATGACAGGGTATTTACCACAAGAGGTTATAGGAAAGACGCCTAGAATATTTCAAGGGCCTAAAACTGATCAATCTGTTTTAAAAAGGTTAAAGAGTGCTTTGTTAGAAGGAAAGGTTTTTTATGGTCAGGCTATTAATTATCGAAAGGATGGGGCGGAATTCTGGAATGAGTGGCATATTGAACCTATCCGAGATGATGTTGGGGAATTGGTTTACTACGTAGCTATTCAGCATGATATTACAGAGAGGAAAAGAATTGAGCAGGCTCTTGAACAAAAGAATTCGGCATTAAAAGAAATCTTAGAACATATAGAAATTGAAAAGAAAAATATTAAAGATGATGTTTTGTTAAATGTTGAAGAGCTTTTATTGCCTGCTTTAAAGAAGCTAAGAAGAAAGGGATCGTCACTTGATAGGAAATACATTCATATTATTGAAGAAAATTTAAAAAATCTAACATCTTCATTTGGAAAGAATGTTTCTCAAAAGAAATTTAAGCTTTCTCCGCGAGAAGTTGAAATAGCTAATCTCATCAAAAATGGAGTCTCTAGTAAAGAAATATGTTCTATGCTGAACATTTCATTTAAAACAGTTGAGACTCATCGCAACAAAATCCGCAGGAAATTAGACATCCTCAATAAAGATATTAACCTAACTACTTATTTAAAAGCGCTTTAGGAGAATATTGCTATTCTTTACATCATGTATATCAGTATACATGATATGTAGATGTAATAGCAGCGTTGACCATTTGTTTATACCTGTTATCCTAGGATTGTAGGTAACCTAAGGAGACAGAGATGAATAAAATATCCACTCAAAATTCTTTAAGAAAACAGGCGGCATTTCTTCTTATACTTCTTACCGTATTTATTTGTTCTTCTGTTCATGCCGCTGAGATTTCTGGAGTTAATTTTAATGAATTTTATCAAGATCAAGGGATCAATATGAGGCTCCAAGGAACAGGTTTAAAGACAATGTTGTTTTTCAAGGCCTTTGTAGCAGGGTATTACACAAACATGGTTAAGGAGTCAGATCCATTAGGGGATTTTCCTAAAAGAATTGAAGTAGAATATTTTGTTAACATTTCAGGCCGGCAACTTAATAATTATACGATTGAACGAATGAAAGTAAATATAAGTAAGGTTCAATTTGATCATATTAAAGAACAAGTGAAGATCATGGGAGAATATTTTGTAGACTTAAGAGTAGGGGATAGGTTTTCTTTAACTTATATACCTGGTGTTGGTACTAAGTTCGCTCATAATGGTCATTTAATAGGGGTTATAAGGGATAGAGATTTTGCCAGAGCTTTGTTTTCAGTATGGATAGGGGAGAAACCTTTTGATAACCAACTCAAGAGACAAATAATTGGATTAGCGAATTCACGAGGGGATAAGAATGTTTATTAATGACTTAAGAAATAGAGGAAGATATTTAGTTTTGGTAACAATATTCGTATGTTTTTGTAATTTCAATGCTAATGCCACTTCTTTGATGCCGCATGATTTATTCACCAAGGTTTTATCTAAACATGTCTCAGAAGGCAGAATTAATTTTACGGACCTTTGTAAAGACGAAGGTCTTAATCAATATATAGAAAAATTAAACACAATAGATCCTCAGTCCATGGCGCAGGAAAAGGAGCGGTTTGCATTTTGGTTGAATGTTTATAATGCGTATTCTTTATGGGCGATTTGTAAGAGGTATCCAATTAAGAGTATTAATGATCTTAATTTCGGAGGGTTGATAGTTTCAGTTGTTTTAAAGAAATCCGTCTGGGATAAGCCATTTGTAATGGTCAATCACAAGCCGTATACTTTAAGGCAAGTTGATCATGAAATATTACGGCCAACTTTTAAAGATCCCCGAATTCAGTTTGCCATTGCCTGTGGAGCGGTTGGTTGCGCAGCCTCTAGAAGTGAGGCGTATGAGGCTAATCTAATCGAAGAACAGCTTGATGATCAGGCCAGGAAGTTTATTAATAATCCCAAACTTAATCATTTCAATAAAGATGCAAGAATGGCGGAACTATCACCATTATTTAATTGGTCGAGAAAGCTCTTTGGAAAGGATGAGAGGGAAGTGTTGTTGTATATTTCAGCGTATCTACCTCAAGATCTCCGCAAAGATATTATTGAAAACACATCATCTTGGAAGATTAATTATAATAAGTATGATTTAACAATAAATGATACGGTTAAATAATATTGAAAGAAGATAATGATTAGACTTGGACTTTGTTGTCTGTTTGCAAAAGAGCCGATCAAATTTTATACCACAACCGCAACTTCGTTAATGAAGCTCAGGAAAGATGATGCTTTGCGAAAGATTTCTAGTCTTTGTCTAAGAAACGCCCAATCTCTTCAGCAGGCGCTACTTTACTGTAGAAGTAATAATATTGGTTCGTTTCGTGTTAATAGCCAGATTCTTCCATTAAAAACTCACCCTTTCGTAGGCTACGATGTTGAAAAGTTACCTGAGGCAAAAGAAATAATTGAAGCTTTTAAACAATGCAAATTATTGTTATTAGAAAACAACTTAAGGATAACTTTTCATCCGGATCAATTTATTCTATTGAGTTCTCCTAATGAAGAAGTTACAAAGCGATCAATTGCGGATTTAAATTATCAGGCGCAGGTAAGCCGTTGGATAGGGGCGGATGTGATCAATATTCATGGAGGAGGGGCATATGGAAATAAACAACTGGCCCTCGAACAGGTTGCTCGTAATTTAAAGCGTTTATCTAAAGAAGTGCGTAGTCGCTTGACCTTTGAGAATGATGATAAAACATATACTCCTTCGGATCTATTGCCCTTATGTAAAAGAGAAGGAATTCCTTTTGTATATGATGTTCATCACCATCGTTGTAATCCAGATACGTTAAGCGTTGAAGAAGTTACAAAATTGGCGTTAGCAACATGGAAACGTGAACCGCTTTTTCATATCTCAAGTCCTAAAGAAGGTTGGGGAGGGGGTAATATTTCTTCCCATCATGATTATATTAATGTAAAAGATTTCCCAGATTGTTGGCGAGAGATTACTATGACAGTTGAGGTTGAAGCAAAAGCTAAAGAACTCGCCGTTAAAAGACTTTATAAATATTTAGCTTAAATGAGATTATGGGGGGGGTATGCTAACTTTATTGGTTTTTATTATACTATGTTTTAGTGCGGCAGCCTTGGGAACGGTCTTTACTAATTCTTCACTTAAAAGTTGGTATCCCACAATTAAGAAACCATTATGGAATCCTCCTAATTGGGTTTTTGCACCTGTTTGGACTATTCTTTTTATGATGATGGCCATGGCAGGATGGATGGTCTGGGAGAGGTTGACTCAAAGAATTTTTTGTCTTTCGATGGTGCTTTTTATTATCCAATTAATCTTAAATGTTGCTTGGTCAGCAGTATTCTTTGGGTTTCGTAGTCCTTTTCTGGCTTTATTAGAGATTATTTTTTTGTGGTTATTTGTTGGTTTAACCATGATTACTTTTTTGAATGTTTATACCTTGGCTGGAGTTCTTTTCTTGCCTTACTTTTTATGGGTTAGCTTTGCTGCGGTTCTTAATTATTCGATTTGGCGTAAGAATTTATAATCAATCGCACCTCTTTATTTCTTGCTTTGAGCACTCCAAAGTTAAGATTAATTAAACTTATTCAAAGGACAGTATTTGTGTTATATCTTTACGTGTAGGTCTGGAGGGAAAACTATAAACGATGATTTCTATTATTATACCCACATATAATGAAGCCAAAAATATTACTGAGTTAG